>JBFJMP010000089.1:0-8127 GCA_041633895.1 Nitriliruptoraceae bacterium | reverse complement strand
GGCGATCCGCGTGAGCAGCTCCGGACCGTCATCGGGGCGTTCCTCACCGCCATCGAGGAACGCCCGGCCCTGTATCGATTCCTGTTGCACCGCGCGGCGGCCGAGCGCCCCGAGGTCAGCCAGGCCGCCGGTGACTTCACCCATGAGCTGGCACGCCGGATCGCCGTCGTGCTGGACACCCAGTTCGCGCGCTACGACCTGCGCCTGGAGCATCCCGAACTCGTCGCACACGGGCTGATCGGCATGGTCCACCAGGTCAGCGACTGGTGGCTGGTCGCCGACGGGATCCTGCGCGACGACCTGCGCGACCTGCTGGTGCGTATGGTCTGGGCCGGGTTGCCGGCGGTCGGCATCGGCGACCTCGACGTGGCCCGCACGCAGTGGCGCCGGGAGCCGGGGGGACGCTGATGCCACGACGATTCACCGGGGTGGCGGCCCGCATCGCCCGTCGCCGCACGTTTCGTCGCGCCGGCCGACGCGTGGTGCCGGCCGTGGACCGGGTGCTGCACCGGCTCAGCCGGGGGCGCGTGCACCTGTCCGACCTCGGGATCCCGACGCTGCTGCTGGTCGTGGCCGGCCACCGGTCCGGCGAGCTGCGCCGCACCCCGCTGGCCTACGTGCCGGACGACGGGACGTGGCTCGTCGTCGGATCGAACTGGGGCCAGGACCACCATCCGGCGTGGACGGCCAACCTGTTGGCGGCCGACACCGCGAGGGTCGAGGCGGGCGGCCGAACGGCGATCGTGCGCCCCGTCCTGCTCGAGGGTGCGGCGCGAGACGCGGCCTGGGCGACCGTCGTGGCGGCGTGGCCGGTGTACGAGGACTACCAGCAGTCCGTGCCGCAGCGCACGCTGCGGGTGTTCCGGCTGGTGCCCGTGGAGGACGAGGCGTGAGCACGGCAGGGGTCCGGGGTGGCGGGCTGGTCGCGGCGCGAGGCCTGACGAAGTCGTTCGGCGACTTCGTCGCGGTCGACGGCATCGACTTCGAGGTCACGGCCGGGGAGACCTTCGGCTTCCTCGGCCCCAACGGCGCCGGCAAGTCATCGACGATGCGCATGATCGCCGCGGTGTCCCATCGCACTGCGGGGGACCTGTCCGTGTTCGGGCTCGACCCGGATGTCGACGGGCCTGCGATCCGCGCACGCCTCGGCGTCGTGCCGCAGGAGGACTCGCTCGACCTCGAGCTGAGCGTCGCCGAGAACCTGCTGGTCTACGGGCGCTACTTCAACCTGCCGCGCGACGTCATCCGGCGTCGCACGACCGAGTTGCTGGACTTCGTCAGGCTGACCGACCGGGCCGATTCGCCGGTCGAGCCGCTGTCCGGCGGGATGAAGCGACGGCTCACGATCGCCCGGTCGTTGGTCAACGACCCGACGATGCTGCTGCTCGACGAGCCCACGACCGGCCTGGACCCGCAGGCGCGCCACGCCCTGTGGGAGCGGCTGTACCGGCTCAAGCAGGACGGGGTGACCCTGCTGCTGACCACGCACTACATGGACGAGGCCGAGCAGCTGTGCGATCGGCTCGTGGTCATGGACGGGGGGCGGATCGTCGCGGAGGGCTCACCCCGCGCCCTGATCCAGCGCCACGTCACGCGTGAGGTGCTCGAGCTGCGATATTCGCCCGACGTGGACCTCACCGTCGCGGCCACCGACCTGAACGGAACCGGCGATCGGGTCGAGGTCCTGCCGGACCGCTTGCTGGTCTACGTCGACGACGCGGATGCCGCCCACGCACGCATCGTCGACCTCGACGTCGACGTGGCAGGCGTGCTGACCCGGCGGGCCACGCTGGAGGACGTGTTCCTCGCCCTGACCGGCCGGACGTTGGTCGACTGATGGCCGCGACGCACCTCGCCCCGCCGCCGTGGCTGCGCGCGCTGCGTGTCCTCGAGGTCGAACTGCGCCGCTACCGCCGGACCTGGCGCGCCAGCGTGTTCAGCGCCTTCGTCAACCCCCTCCTCTTCCTTGGTGCGATGGGCTACGGACTGGGCGAGCTGGTCGCGGAGGGTCAGGGCACGGCCACCCTCCCCGACGGCGTGTCCTACGTCGCCTTCATCGCCCCGGGCCTCATGGTCGCGGCCGCGATGCAGACGGGCGCCGCCGAGGGCGCGTTCCCCGTCATGGCCGGGGTCAAGTGGCAGCGGACCTACCACGCGACCATCGCGACGCCGGCGACCGTCACCGACCTCGTCGTCGGGAACACGCTGTGGTTGTCGTTCCGCGTCGCGGTCACCGCGGGTGTCTACGGGCTCGTGGTCGCCGCGCTCGGTGCGATGAGCCCCCTTGCTGCCGCCGCGTCGGTCGGACCCGCCCTGCTCGTCGGATGGGGGATGGGGCTGCCGATGACCGCCATCGCCGCACACGTGGACCAGCCGTCCACCCTGTCCGCGTTCTTCCGCTTCGGGGTCCTGCCCCTGTTCCTGCTGTCGGGCACGTTCTTCCCGGTGTCCGAGTTGCCGGCCGCGGCGGAGGTGGTTGCCGCGCTCACCCCCGTCTGGCACGGGGTCGAACTCGCCCGCGCCGCCGCGCTCGGGACGGCGCCACCGTGGCCGGTCCTCGGCCACCTGGCCGTCCCGACCCTCTGGGGCGTGACGGGGTTCGTGGCGGCCCGCCGCACGCTCGCACGGCGGCTCGCGCCATGAGCACCCACGTCACCGTCGCCCCGTGGCGTCACGTCGTCGCCCGCAACCTGCGGGTGGCTCGACGCATCTGGCCGGCGATCCTGTCCGGGGCGATGGAACCGGCCTTCTACCTGTTCGCCGTCGGGGTCGGCATCGGCGCGTTCGTCGGCGACCTCGAGGCACCGGACGGCTCGATGGTGTCGTACGCGACCTTCGTCGCCCCGGCACTGCTGGCCGCGTCGGCCATGAACGGCGCGGTGACCGAGGTCACCTACAACGTCCACGCCAAGATCGCCTACGACCGCACGTACGACGCGATGTTGGCCACGCCCCTGCGGCCGATCGACCTTGCGATCGGGGAGATCGCCTACTCCCAGGTGCGGGGTGCGATGTACGGGGTCGGGTTCCTCGCCATCGCGGCGGCCGGCGGCCTCGTGCCGTCGCTGTTGGGGGGCCTGCTCGCGCTGCCGATGGCGACGCTGGTCGGGCTGGCGTTCGGGGCCGTGGCGATGATCGGCACCACGTACATGCGGTCGTGGCAGGACTACGACCTCATCCAGCTCGTGACGCTGCCCATGTTCCTGTTCTCGGCGACCTTCTACCCGCTGGACGTCTACCCCGAGTGGCTGCAGCGCGTGGCGCTGGCATCCCCGCTCTACCACGCCGTCGAGGTCGTTCGGGCGTGCTGGTTCCTGGCGTTCGACGTCTCGCTCGTCGCGCACCTCGCCGTGCTCGCGGCCATGACGGTCGTCGGCCTCGTCGTCGTCCGGCGTCGCCTCACGGACCTGCTGACGGCCTGACGGTCAGGCGACGCTGGACGTCGAGGTGGGGATCCGCACGGCGGCGTCGGACTCGTGCATGGACTCGCGGATCGAGCGGGCGAGGTTGCCGTGCGTGTTCGCCGCCGCCGGGTGCGCGGCGAGGAATTCGCGCAGCACCGTCAGGAAGCGGTCGCGCTCCTCGAGGTGGGGGAAGTGGCCGGCGCCCTCGAAGACCTCGAAGCGGTCGACGGGCAGGTCGCGCGCGGCCCGGTGCCCGTGGTTGATCGGGATGATCAGGTCGCTGTCGCCCCACACCACCATCGTGGGGACCTCCTCGGCGAGGTGCATCCGCGACGAGGCGTTGATGCGTTGTCCGTTCCAGTCGATGACGCCGCGGATCAGCGACACGAAGGCCCGTCGGGACTCGGCGTCCGCAAGCGTCGCGTACGAGTACGCGATCTCCTGGACGGTGGTCAGGCGGGGATCGGTGACCTGTCGGGCGATGACCTCGGTGACCTGGCGGCCGAAGCGGTTGAACGCGAGCGGCAGCAGCCACTCGACGCCGGGCAGGGTCGCCAGCCGCAGGGCCAGGCCGACGCTCTCACCGAGGCCGCCCGAGGCGACCAGCACCATGCGGCCGACCAGTTCGGGGTAGGCGTAGGCCGTCTGCATCGTCACGCCACCGCCGAGCGAGTGTCCGACGAAGGTGGCGCGGTGCACGCCCAGTCCGAGCAGCAGGTCGCGCACGTGCAGCGCGAACCCGGCGATCGAGAGGTCGCCGCGGACCTGGCGTGAATGGCCGTGCCCGGGCAGGTCCGGGACGATCACCCGGTTGGTCTGGGCCAGGGACGGGATCAGGGCGTTCCACGACGCTGCCGAACACGTGATCCCGTGCAGCAGCACGATCGGTTCCCCCTCGCCCACGTCCACGAACGACACCTGGTTGCCGTGGAGGTCGACGGTGTGACGGGGGACGACCGTGTCCGGCAGGCCGGGACGGGGGCGATCCTGCATGGCGGCACCCATCGTGGGACGTCGGGGGACTGGGAGACCCAACGGTATCGCGATGGGTCCGCTGGCCAACGTGTCGGCTGCGGCAGCGGGGACTCAACCACCTCGGCACGACCGATCTCGCGCGGCGAACGGACAAGCCCTTGACGCCAGCGCACAGTGGGCGCGAACGTGTGTTCAGGAGTGGGAGGCGAAACGACGTGGGTCACTATCGACGACTTGGCGAGGTGCCGCCGAAGCGGCACACGCAGTTCCGGCGGCCGGACGGCGGGCTGTACGCGGAGGAGCTCGCCGGGGCGGAGGGGTTCTCGTCCGACTCGTCCCTGCTCTACCACCGGCACGCACCGACGACCCTGCGTGCCGTCGAGGCCGTCGCCCTCGAACCGGAGGTGCAGCGGCCGAACCACCCGTTGCTCCCGCGTCACCTGCGGACCCGTGACCTGAAGGTGGGCGGCGACCTGGCGACGGGACGCCACCTGTTGTTGGCCAACGACGACGTGCGGATCAGCTGGGTGGCCGCGGACGCGGACAGCCCGCTCGTGCGCAACGCGGTGGGCGACGAGGTCGTCTTCATCGAGGCCGGCACCGGCGTCCTCGAGTCGTCGTACGGCCGGCTCACCTTCGGACCCGGCGACTACGTCGTCGTGCCGACATCCACCACGCACCGCTGGGCGGTCGACGGCGAGGTGCGAGCCCTGGTCATCGAGTCACGTGGCCACGTCGGCCCGCCGCCCCGCTACCTGTCCGAGCGCGGCCAGTTCCTCGAACACGCCCCGTACTGCGAACGCGACCTGCGGGCGCCGGACGAACTGCTCCACGTCGAGGACACCGACGTCGAGGTGCTGGTCCGCAACCGCAACGGCGTCACCCGCTACGTGTACGCGCACCACCCGTTCGACGTCGTCGGCTGGGACGGCTGCCTGTACCCGTATGCGCTGTCGATCCACGACTTCGAGCCGATCGTCGGTCGCATCCACCAGCCACCCCCGGTACACCAGACGTTCGCCGGTCCGAACATCGTGATCTGTTCGTTCGTGCCACGGCTGTTCGACTGGCACCCTGACGGGATCCCCGCCCCCTACAACCACGCGAACGTCGATTCGGACGAGGTGTTGTTCTACGTCGATGGCAACTTCATGAGCCGGAAGGGCAGCGGCATCGAGGCCGGATCCATCTCGCTGCACCCGTCCGGCTTCACGCACGGCCCGCAGCCGGGCAGTGTGGAGGCATCGCTCACGGTCGACCGGACCGAGGAGCTCGCCGTCATGGTCGACACCTTCCGGCCACTGGACCTCGGCCCCGCCGCCGGGGACTGTGAGGTCGACGACTACGTGTGGAGTTGGAGCCGCGCATGACCACCGACAGCTTCCCCCTCCAGGGCTACGACCACCTCGAGTTCTGGGTGGGCAACGCCAAGCAGGCCGCCCACTACTACCGGCACGCCTTCGGGTTCGACCTCGTGGCCTACGCCGGCCCCGAGACCGGCGTGCGCGATCGTGCGTCGTACGTGCTCAAGCAGCGAGCGATCACGTTCGTGCTGACCACGCCGCTCACGCCGATCTCGGAGCTCGCCTCGCACGTCGCCCTCCACGGTGACGGCGTGCGGTCCGTCAGCTTCCGGGTCCCGGACGCCGAGGAGGCCTTCCGCGTGGCCGTCGAACGTGGTGCCGAGGCCCACGAGTCGCCGACGGTGCACGAGGACGAGCACGGCAAGGTCGTCACCGCGGGCGTGCGCGCCTACGGGGACACGCTGCACCGTTTCGTCGGCCGCGAGGACTACCACGGCCCCTTCCTCCCCGGCTTCCGGGCGGTCGACGCGCCCCGCCTGTCCGAGCCCAGCGGCCTCAGCTCCGTCGACCACGTGGTCGCCAACGTCGAGCTCGGGAAGATGGACCACTGGGCCGCCTGGTACGCCGACGTGTTCGGCTTCGAGCAGTTCCGCCACTTCACCGACGACGACATCTCGACCGACTACACGGCCCTGATGAGCAAGGTCCTGTGGGACGGCCACGGGCGCGTCAAGCTGCCGATCAACGAGCCGGCCGAGGGCAAGAAGAAGTCCCAGATCGAGGAGTACCTCGAGTGGTACCGCGGCCCGGGCGTCCAGCACCTCGCGCTGAGCTCCGTCGACATCATCAGCACCGTCCGCGCACTGCGTGACCGGGGCGTGCAGTTCCTCACCGTCCCCGACACCTACTACGACGACGCGCGCGAACGCGTGGGCGAGGTCGACGAGTCGTGGGACGAACTCCAGGAGCTGGGCATCCTCGTCGATCGTGACGACGAGGGCTACCTGCTGCAGATCTTCACCGAGCCGGTGGAGGACCGACCGACACTGTTCTACGAGGTCATCCAACGCCACGGCGCGACCGGCTTCGGCCTCGGCAACTTCAAGGCGCTGTTCGTGTCGATCGAGCGTGCCCAGGCCGAGCGCGGCAACCTCTGACCAGAGTCGCCTCAGCCGATCGGCTTGAGCGTCCAGGTGATGCGGAACGACGCCGTGCGGTCACCGGCCGCGTTGCGGACCGCCACCTCGACGTCGAACTCGGGGCGGTCGCCGGAGTCGAGTTGCGCCACGACCGCGTCGGGGTCGGCGGCGATCGTGGCCTCGGCCGTGATGTCGCCCTTGGCGACCTTCAGGTAGTCGATCGACGCGCGCATGGCCAGCGGCAGGCCGCGGTCGAGGACGTGCGCGAACGCGGACATGACGACCGCGCCGCTGGCGGTCTCGGCGAGCGAGAACGTCGCGCCGGCGTGCGCCCCACCCACGTGGTTGTGGAACGCCGTCTGGTCCGGCATCCGGACGACGGCCCGCTCGGCGTTGGCCTCCTCGAACACCAGGTTCATGGTGGCCACCATCGGCACGGCGGCCGTCATCATGGCGCCGATGTCAGGCGTGTCCGTCATGGGGGTTCCTGTGTCGAGGGTGGCGTGAGCCTAGGGTTCGCCCCACCTGAGGGGAGAGTTCGAATGGCCACCACCGCCACCACGTCCCGTGAGGACGCCGAGCGCCTGATCGAGACGTTCATCGACGCCTGGGCCGTGCTCGACGTCGACCGGATCATGGAGCACTTCACCGACGAGCCGACCTGGCACAACATGCCGATGGAGGCCGCGGTCGGGTCCGACGCCGTGCGTGGGGCCATCACCGCCTTCGCGGCGATGTCCTCCGGCATCCGGTTCGAGATCCTGCACCAGGTCATCGACGGCGACCTGATCCTCAACGAGCGCGTCGACCACCTCGACGTGAACGGCCGCACGATCCCGTTGCCCGTTGCCGGCGTGTTCGAGCTTCGCGACGGGAAGATCCACACCTGGCGCGACTACTTCGACCTCGCCGCGTTCACCAACGGGATCTCCGGCGAGGGTTGATCAGGCGGGCGCCACGCCCTCGGCGGTGTCGAGCTCGAGCGCCGGGGCGACGGTCCCGGCGACCTCGCCCCAGCCGATGGTCGTGCCGTCGCGCAGCGTGGTCGTCCCCGTGAGGACGACCTCGTCGCCGTCCTCGAGGAAGGTGCGCTGTTCGCCGTTGGGCAGCGTCACCGGGTCGCGTCCGCCCCACGACAGCTCCATCATCGACCCGTAGGTCCCCGGCTCCGTGCCCGACACCGTGCCGGACGCGTACAGGTCACCGCGCCGCAGGTGGGCGCCGTTGGCGGTCACGTGGGCGACCATCTGCGCGATCGTCCAGTACATGTCGGTGAAGCCGGCACGGGAGATCACGACGGCGTCC
>JBFJMP010000088.1:0-8146 GCA_041633895.1 Nitriliruptoraceae bacterium | reverse complement strand
CCGACGCGTCCCGCGCCGCGGGCGACGCCGACGAGGCGCGGCGCTGGCAGGAGCTCGCCGACCTGCTGATCCCGCTCTCGAAGGGGTTGTGCACCGACGTGGGCGTCGAGATGACCTCGCTGGCCGTGCAGATCCACGGCGGCATGGGCTACGTCGAGGAGACCGGTGCCGCCCAACACTGGCGGGACTCGCGCATCGCCCCGATCTACGAGGGCACCAACGGCATCCAGGCGCTGGACCTCGTCGGGCGCAAGCTGCCCTACGACGGCGGCGCGTTCGTGAAGGGCTTCATCGAGGAGATCCGCGCGACCGCGGACGGCCTCGACGGCGATGCCTTCCCGGACATCCGTGCGGGCCTGTCGGCGGCGACCGACGTCCTCGCCGACACGACCGACTGGATCTTCGCGAACCGCGACCAGATGGCCGACGTGTTCGCCGGGGCGACCCCGTACCTGCGCCTCATGGCGACGGTCGTCGGCGGGTGGCTCATGGCCAAGTCCGCCGTCGCGGCCCAGGCCCACGTGGACGCCGGCAACGACGTGGCCTTCCACGAGGCCAAGGTCGTGACCGCACGCTTCTACGCGACGCAGATCCTGCCGCAGGTCCACGGGCTCGCCCCGCAGGTCACCGCGACGGCACGCGACCTGTTCGCACTCGACGAGGCGCAGTACGCCACGTCCTGAGCCTCAGGCCAGCCACTCAGCCACGCGGTCGCCCTCGGCGGCCGCGTGGTCCGTTCCGGCCAGGACCACCGTCGGCCTGCCGGTGACGAGGGGTCGCAACGCGACCGCGGCGAGCGCCGCCGTCGCGTCCGTGTGCTCGGCCGACAGGCCGAGGCTGGTCGAGCCACCGCACCGCGTGACCAGGGTCGCCTGGTCGAGGCCGTCGAGGGCCGGTGAGGCGGCGGTGCCGACGGGAAACGGTGGGTCGTCCGGGAACGCCTGGACGACGTGCGTGAACGGCTCGGCGCCCACGGGCCCGGTGGGGGTCCCGTCGAAGGCCCAGCCCCAGGTCACGACGTCACGTACCCCCGTCGCGTCTCCGAGTCGCGACTCGTGGACGATCGCCGCGTCCACGGCCACCGTGGGGTCCGTCGTCACCTCGACGCCGGCCCACCACGCCCCGAGCGCGGCAGCCGCACTGACCCACCCGACGGGCCCGAGCACCGCCACGCGCTGGCCGGGGGTGACGAACAGGTCGAGGTCCAGCCAGTGCGCCGTCTTGGACGCCCACTGGAGCAGACCCGCGTAGGACTGCTCCTGGCGCCCCTCAGGGGTCAGGACGCTGATCGCGGGGCGGTGGCCGAACTGGCCGGCGGCCGTCCGCAGGGCAGCGGGCACGTCGGTGGGGGCCGGAGGGGGGCCGGGGCGCTGCAGTTGCATGAGGTGGACGTGTGGCCGGGGTCAGGTGGGCGGTTGTGAGCCTAACGTCGGGCACACTGCCCTCGGCCCGCCGCCCACGTGGGCCACACCCGACACATCCGGCTCGACTGTCGTGAACTCCGGCTCTCCGTTCCGATCGGTGCGCCTCGCCCGTCGGCGACGCTCGCCGCGCGTCGCCGTGCGCTGGGTCGCCGTCGGCGGTGGGGCGCTGCTCGTCCTCGGGCTGGTCACCGTGCTGGCGCTCTGGTGGTACGCGTCCGCCAAGCTCGACGAGATCGACATCCCGGCGCTGACCGAGAACCGGACGGATCCGGACGCACCGCAGGACGTCATCGAGGGCACGATGAACGTCCTCGTGGTGGGCAACGCCAGCCGCGAGGGCCTGACGGAGGAACAACTCCTCGAACTCGGCACCGAGGACGACGGCAGCGCGCTGACCGACACCATCATGGTCGTGCAGATCAGCCCGGTCCGCGACGAGGCCGTGGTCGTGTCCTTCCCGCGCGACCTGCGCGTCGACCCGCCCGGCGAGGTGGGCGTGGTCAAGATCAACTCGGTGTCCTCGCGCGGTGGCCCCGACCTGCTCGTGCGCACGATCCAGGACCTGACGGGGCTGCCGATCGACCACTACGTCGAGATCGACATGGCCGGCTTCCTGCACCTCGCCAACGCCCTCGGTGGCGTCGAGGTGTGCCTGGACGAGCCACTCCGGGACGACTACGCGGGTGTCGACCTGCCCGCTGGCTGCCAGGAGCTGTCCGGGCCGGACGCCCTCGGCTTCGTCCGGTCGCGCCGAGTCACGACCGAGCAGTTCGGGGCGGACGACTTCGGTCGCATCGCCAAGCAGCAGTACTTCATCTCGCAGGCGATGGACGAGGTCGCGGCCGCCGGGACGCTGCTCAACCCGTTCAAGGTCAAGAGCCTGATCGACGCGGTGGCCAGCGCCGTCACGACCGACCGTGACCTGGGCCTGGCCGACATGTGGCGGATCGCGAACACCCTCAAGAGCTTCGACGCCTCCGACGTCACCATGCGCACCGTGCCGGGCTACGCCGCCACCGAGGACGGGCAGTCCTTCGTGTTCCCGTACCCGGAACAGGCCGAGGAACTCTTCCAGACGCTGCGCGACGGCGAGGACCTCGCCGACCTCGGCATCGAGGTCCCGTCCGAACTCGCACCGGGCGACGTCGCGGTGCTCGTCATCAACGGCGTGGGTCGCGAGGGCCTCGCCAGCGACGTCTCGGCGTTCCTGACCGACCGGGACTTCCAGGTCGTGGACGCCCTCAACCCGCAGGACCTCGACCCCCAGGCCACGTGGGACCCCGAACTGGAGATCCTGACGATCCAGCACGGCCCGGACGGCCTCGCCCAGGCGGAACTGCTCCTCGAGCGGCTCGGTGACCTGCCCGTGGAACTCGTCGAGGTCGACTCGGTCGACCTGCCCGACGGCGTGGATGTCATCCTCGTCGTCGGCGGCGCCTGGACCACGACCACCCAGTAGGGATCGGCCACCTGACGGGGCCGACTACCGTTCATGGCCGACGACGGCCAGAAGGATGTACAGCGATGAAGGCACTCGTGCTCGCCGGTGGCTCCGGGACGCGCCTGCGTCCGATCACCCACACCAGCGCGAAGCAGTTGGTGCCGGTGGCCAACAAGCCGATCCTCTTCTACGGGCTCGAGCAGATCCGTGATGCGGGCGTCACCGACGTCGGCATCATCGTCGGCGACACCGCCGACGAGATCCGCGAGGCCGTCGGCGACGGCTCCGCGCTGGGGATCAACGCGACCTACATCCAGCAGGACGCCCCGCTCGGCCTCGCGCACGCCGTGCTGACCGCCGAGGACTTCCTCGACGGGGACGACTTCGTGATGTTCCTCGGCGACAACCTCATCGAGGGCGGGATCACCCACGTCGTCGAGGCGTTCCGCGAGCACGCCCCGGCCGCGCAGATCCTGCTCAAGAAGGTGCCCGACCCCGAGCGCTTCGGCGTCGCGGCCCTCAAGGCCGACGGCTCGATCGACCGACTCGTCGAGAAGCCGAAGGACCCGCCGAGCGACCTTGCCCTCGTCGGCGTCTACCTGTTCACGAACAAGATCCTGGACGCCGCCAAGCGCATCGACCCCTCGGAGCGCGGCGAACTCGAGATCACCGACGCCATCCAGCGCCTGATCGACGACGGTGAGGTCGTCCGGGCCTCGACGGTCGAGGGCTGGTGGCTCGACACCGGCAAGAAGGACGAACTCCTCGACGCCAACCGGATCGTCCTCGGTGACGCCGTGCGACGCATCGACGGCACCGTCGACGCGACCTCGGTCGTGTCGGGTGACGTCGTGATCGAGGCCGGCGCCGAGATCGTGAACTCGACGATCCGCGGCCCCGTCGCCATCGGTGCCGGGACCCGCATCGTCGACAGCTACGTCGGACCGTTCACCTCCATCGCCGCGGGCTGCACGCTGGACTCGACCGAGATCGAGTACTCCGTCGTCCTGGAGCGGTGCGAGGTCACCGACATCCCGCGCATCGAGGGCTCGCTCCTCGGCCGCGACGTCGTCCTCCAGAAGACCCAGCGGCGCCCCGCCGCCCACCGATTCATGCTCGGCGACCACTCCCACGTCGAGATCTCCGAAGGCTGACCTGACATGCGACTCCTCGTCACCGGCGGTGCCGGTTTCATCGGTTCGAACTTCATCCGGTACGTCCTCGGCCAGTCCGACGACGTGCGGATCACGAACCTCGACCTGTTGACCTACGCCGGCAACCCGGCGTCGCTCGCCGACTGCGAGGGCGACCGCTACCGCCTCGTGCAGGGCGACATCTGCGACGCCGAGGCCGTCGACGCGCTCATGAAGGACGCCGACGCCGTGGTGAACTTCGCCGCGGAGTCACACGTCGACCGCTCCATCGAGGGGCCGGCCGAGTTCCTGCGCACCAACGTCGACGGCGCGGGCGTCGTGTTCGACTCGGCGCGCCGCCACGGCGTCGACCAGGTCCTGCACATCTCGACCGACGAGGTCTACGGCTCGATCGAGGAGCCGGACTCGTTCCACGAGGACGACGGCCTGTTCCCGAACTCGCCGTACTCAGCGTCGAAGGCGGGCGCCGACCTGCTCGCACGCTCGTACCGGGTCACCTACGACCACCCGATCACCGTGACGCGCACGGCCAACAACTTCGGCCCGTACCACTTCCCCGAGAAGGTCATCCCGCTGTTCGTCACCAACCTCATCGACGGCATCAAGGTGCCGCTGTACGGCGACGGCAGCAACATCCGTGACTGGACCTACGTCATCGACAACGCCGCGGCGCAGTGGCTCGTGCTGACCGAGGGGACGCCGGGCGAGATCTACAACGTCGGCGCCGGTTCCGAGATGACCAACAAGGAACTGACGTACGCGATCCTCGACCGGATGGGCTTCGGCGAGGAGATGATCACCTTCGTGAAGGACCGCCCCGGCCACGACCTGCGCTACTCGGTGGACACCACCAAGGTGCGTGAGCTCGGGTGGGCGCCGTCGCTGACCTTCGAGGAGGCGCTCGACGCCACCATCGAGTGGTACCGCGCCAACGAGGCGTGGTGGCGTCCGCTGAAGGAGTCCGGTGCGTCGGACCGGCGCGGGCTCGCAACGGCAACCGAGTCGGACAGCGAGTGATGAAGGTCCTGGTCACGGGGGCGGGCGGCCAACTGGGTCTCGACCTCCTCGACGCCCACGCGGAGGCCGGCGACGACGTCGTCGGCCTGACGCACGACGACCTGGACGTCGCCGACGAGGCCGCCGTGTTCGGCGCCGTTCGCGACCACGAGCCGGACGTCGTGATGCACGCGGCCGCGTGGACCAACGTCGATGGCTGCGAACAGGAGCCGGAGCGGGCACACGCGGTCAACGCCCTCGGCTCGTGGTGGGTGGCCCGCGCCTGTCGCGAGTTCGGCGCCAGCATGGTCATGGTGTCCACCGACTACGTGTTCGACGGCGTGGCTCGCACGTCGCGTGACGGCATGCCGCGCGCGTGGACCGAGTTCGACGCGGTCGCGCCGATCAGCGAGTACGGCCGGTCGAAGGCCGCCGGCGAGGCGCTGGTCCGGGCCACACTGCCCGAGCACCACATCGTCCGCACCGCGTGGGTCTGTGGGGCCCGCGGCAACAACTTCGTCCGCACGATGCTGCGGGTGGGGCGCGAACAGGGCACCGCACGGGTGGTGGACGACCAGTTCGGGTCGCCGACCTTCACGCGCGACCTGGCCCCTGCCCTGCGCGAGATCGCGGTGTCGGGGCGCCACGGGACCTGGCACCGGACCAACTCCGGGTCGTGCTCGTGGCACGACCTCGCTGCGGCGACCTTCGAACTCGCGGGACTCGACGTCGACCTCGGACGCATGTCCTCGGACGAACTCGACCGCCCCGCACCGCGCCCCGCCTGGTCGGTCCTGTCGGACCGCCACGCCGTCGGTGCCGGCCTGTCCGTGATGCCGGACTGGCGCGACGGCCTGGCGCGGCTTCTCGCCGAGCTCGAGGAGGCCGCGTGAACCGCCCCGAGCTCGATCCACGCATTCCCCACGCCAAGGACGCGACGATGGCCAACGGACTCGACCTGCCCACGATCGCGCTGTTGGTCCTCGCTGCCGGGCTGGCGACGACCGGCCAGCTCTTCCTCAAGGCCGGGATGAACGAGATCGGCGAGATCAGCTCGATCGGCGCCGGTGACTTCGTCGACCTCATCAAGGGCGTGATCACGACCTGGCAGGCGCTGGTCGGCCTTGCCGCCTTCGGCATGTCCAGCCTGTTCTGGCTGATCGTGCTCTCGCGGGTGCCCCTGTCGACCGCCTACCCGTTCGTGGCCCTGTCCTACATCATCATCCTCGGGTTCTCCGTCTGGGTGCTCAACGAGCGCCCACCACTGCTGACGTGGGGCGGGGCGCTGCTGATCATGAGCGGCATCGTGATGGTCGGCTTCGGCGGGTTCGAACGCGGGTGAGTCCCTCCTCGGATGCGGCTGGCACCAACCGCACGGCGGTCGTGGTGGTCAACCACAACACCCGTGAGGACGTCCTGAGGTGCCTCGAGACGATCCGGGCGGCGGGAGCCGACGAGGTGGTCGTCGTCGACTGCGGATCGAGTGACGGCAGCGTCGAGGCGGTCCGTGCCGCGTACCCGGACGTGTTGGTGCTCGCACTGGACAACGTGGGCTACGGCCGGGGAGCCAACGCCGGGGTCGAACGGACGAGCGCGCCCTACGTGGTGGTCGCCAACGCCGACACCCGGTTCGCGCCCGACGCGCTGGCCGCACTCGCGGACGCCATCGAACGCGCCGACGACATCGGGGCGGCTGGTCCGCAGGTCCGCTACCCCGACGGACGCCTGCAGGCCTCGGCACGCACCTTCCCGACGCTCGGGCAGGCGGCGGGCCACGCTGCGCTGGGCCTGTGGTGGCCCGGCAACCCGTGGACCCGCAGCTACCGGCAGGCCGACGCCGACCCGGACGAACCGCGCGACGTAGACTGGCTGTCGGGCTGCGCGCTGATGCTGCGGCGCAGCGCCTTCGACGACGTGGGCGGCTTCGACCCCGGCTACTGGATGTACGTCGAGGACGTCGACCTCGGTTTCCGCCTGCGCCAGGCCGGCTGGCGCGTGCGGTTCGAGCCGTCGTCGCGCGTCGAGCACGAGGTCGGCGCGTCGGCCGGCGCGAAGCGGACCACGATGGTCGTGGCGCACGCGCGCAGCCTCGACCGCTTCTATCGTCGTGCCTACGCGCACGGTGCCGGGCGACTGCTCTGGCCGTTCGTGCGCCTCGGCCTCGGGGCCTGGGTGGTGCTGGTCCTGGCGTGGAACCGGATCGTGGCCCGGAGGACGGGACGCAGCAGCACAGGAGAGTGAGCGACACATGGTGACCGACGCGATGATCGTGGCGGGCGGCAAGGGGACGCGCCTGCGTCCGTTGACGCTGGACACGCCCAAGCCGCTGCTGGAGTTCTGCGGCGCCCCGTTCCTGGACGGGGTCATGCACCGCGTGGCGGACGCCGGGGTGACGCGCCTGTGGCTGGTCGTCGGCCAGGACACCGAGGTGTTCGAGACGGCGCTGGCCGCGCCAGCCGCTGCGCTCGGCCTCGAGTTGCGGTGTGTCCCCGAGCCCGAGCCGCTGGACACGGCGGGTGGCGTGCGCAGCGTCGCCGACCAGGTCGGCGGGGCGTTCCTCGTCCTCAACGGCGACGTGCTGACCGACGTCGACCTGCGTGGCGTCGTGGACGCGCACGAGCAGGCGGGCGCCGAGGCGACGCTGGTGCTGACCCGCGTCGACGACACCTCGACCTTCGGCGTCTGCGTGCGCGAGGGCACCCGCATCACCTCGTTCGTCGAGAAGCCGCCGCCCGGGACGCTGCCGGGGCAGGACGCGATCAACGCCGGCACCTACGTCCTCGAGCCGTCCGTGTTCGACGGCCACGCCCCGGGGCGCCTGTCGTTCGAGCGCCAGGTGTTCCCCGCGCTGCTCGAGCGTGGCGGCCACGTCGAGGGCGTGGTGTGGGACGGCGTGTGGGCCGACCTCGGCACCCCCGAGCGCTATCGCGACGGCACGCGGTCGGCGCTGGACGGGGCGTTGACGTGGCCGTCGGTCACCGACGTGCCCGACCGCGGTGACGGGGTGCGCGTCGCCGCGGACGCCGTCGTAGCACCCGACGCCCGCCTGGAGGGTCCCGTGCTGGTCTGTGCCGGTGCGACCGTCGGTGCCGGGGCGCAGGTCGGCCCGTACACCGTCGTCGGCACCGGGG
>JBFJMP010000087.1:0-8187 GCA_041633895.1 Nitriliruptoraceae bacterium | reverse complement strand
GCGTCGCCCGCCGACTCGGGTTCACCCTGGAGGGAACCCGGCGGCGGGCGTTGGTGGCCGGTCACACCGGCAACCCCGACGACCCGCGTTACGACGCGAACGTGTGGGGGCTGTTGCCCGGCGAACTGGTGTGATGCGTCAGAGCATGTCGCTGACGGCGTCGCGCTCCTCGGACAGCTCGGCAACGGAGGCGTCGAGCTTGGTCCGGGCGGCGTCGGACAGGTCGAGGCCCTGCACGATCGAGTAGGTGCCCGTGCCGTCGGTCGTGACGGGGAAGCCCGAGATCAGGCCCTCCGGCACGCCGTACGAACCGTCCGACGGGACGGCCATGGAGACCCAGTCGCCGTCGGCGGTCGGCTTGCCACCGCACCAGTTGGCGACGTGGTCGACCAGTGCGTTGGCGGCCGAGGCGGCCGACGACGCGCCGCGGGCGTCGATGATCGCCTTGCCGCGCTGCTGGACGGTCGGGATGAAGTCGTTGGCGAGCCACGCGGCGTCGGTGATGACCTCGGTGACGGGCTTGCCGCCGATCTTGGCGTTCTCGTAGTCCGGGACCATCGTCGGCGAGTGGTTGCCCCAGATGGTGAGGTTGGTGACCTCGGAGACGGGCACGCCGGCCTTCTGCGCGAGCTGGCTCTTGGCGCGGTTCTCGTCGAGGCGCACCATCGCGGTGAAGCGGTCGTTCGGGATGCCCTCGGCGTTGGACGCCGCGATCAGCGAGTTGGTGTTCGCCGGGTTGCCGACCACTGCGATCTTCACGTCGGCGGCGGCGTTGTCGGCGATCGCACGACCCTGGCCGGTGAAGATGCCACCGTTGTCCTTGAGCAGGTCCGCGCGCTCCATGCCCGGGCCACGCGGCTTGGCGCCGACGAGGCAGGCGACGTTGACGTCGGTGAAGCCCTCGGCCTGGTCCGCCGTCATCACGATGTCGGTGAGCAGCGGGAAGGCGCAGTCGTCCAGCTCCATCGCGACGCCCTCGAGCGCGCCGAGCGCCGGAGCGATCTCGATCAGGTTCAGGGCCACGGGGGTGTCGGGCCCGAACATCGCACCGGAGGCGATGCGGAAGACGAGCGCGTAGCCGATCTGGCCGGCGGCACCCGTGACGGCAACGCGGACAGGGGTCGTCATGGTGGTTCCTCAGTGAGGTGGTGGGGGCGAGGTGGACAGCTTCGAAGGGACGAGACGTCGTCCCGATCAAGCCTAGTCCCGCGCTCGCAGGCCACTCTGCCCGACCCCCTACGATCTGCACCGTCCGCGCATGCGCGTGTCACCGACCTCGGCAGGAGCCAACGTGGCCGTCCTCGATCGCCTGTTCGCCTCCGTCTACGACCGCGTCCTGGCCCCCAGCGAGGTCCGTGGGCTGGCCCAGATGCGCGAGGAGCTGGTGGCGCCCCTGAGCGGCACGGTCGTCGAGATCGGGGCGGGCACGGGCCTGAACCTCGTCCACTACCCGCGCGACCTGGACCGCCTGATGCTGTGCGAGCCGACGCCGGAGATGGTGGAGCACCTCGAGGCGCGCGTCGCCGACGTCGGGGGCGGGGCCGGGGTCGGCCGTCGGCTCGAGGTCGTCGGGGCGCCGGCCGAGGCGATCCCGATGCCGGACGACAGCGTGGACCACGTCGTGTCCACACTGGTGCTGTGCACGGTCGACGACGTGGCTCGCTCGGTCGCCGAGATCGCACGGGTGCTGCGCCCCGGCGGGACGCTGCACCTCATCGAGCACATCGTCGCGGAGCCGGGGCGCATGCGAACGGTCCAGACCGCGATCGAACCGGTCTGGACCGTTGTTGCACGCGGCTGCCGCCTGCGACGCGATCCCCGCACGGATCTGCAGGAGCATGGCTTCCGCGTGTCGGACCTCGAGGAGATCTCGCTGCCCGGTGGGGCGGGGCCGGTGCGACGCGCGATACGTGGTCGCGCGCCGCTGGTGGCCTGACGCCCCGTCTGATCAGTCGTGGTGTCGCTCAGCCGTCGGCGCCGTCGAGGATCGAGCGGGGGCCGAGCGGCTCGTCGAGCTGGATCCGGAACGCCTTGTACTCGGCGATCTCGATGCAGGCGACGTCGGCTTCCGCGGCGCCCTCCAGCACGGTGATCGTGACGGCCTCGTCGGTGTAGTCGACGCTGACCTTGCTCAGCGCGTGACAGGGCTCGACGCCCGACCACCACATGACGGTGATGGCCTGGTCGTCCTCGTCCACCGCGACCTCGGTCCAGCCGACCGGGTGGACGTCGATCAGGTCATCCTGGGGTTCGACGAACCGCGGCTCGGCCTCGTCCGGGGCGCCGTCGGCCGGCAGGTCCTCGTTCGGGGGCGAGACCACGGTGTCCTCGCAGTCGGTGACACCGGGGGCGCACATCGCCGCGGGGGGCGGGGCGCCCATGTCTCCGCCGGTGTCCTGGCAGTCCTCCGCGCCGACGAGGCAGGCACCTGCGGCACCGCCACCGCCGTCGGTCGGGAGTCCGGCTTCGGCATCGGGCGCGTCGCTGCCGCACGCGGTGCCGAGCAGCGCCACCAGTCCGAGACCGGCGACGAGCATCTTGGTACGCATCTCGAGGCTCCTGTGGGGTAGGGGTGGTGTCCTCGAGTGGTGGGACGTCCGTTCTGTCCCCGCGGTTGCAGCCGGGTGCGATCAGGCCTCGCGGCGCGGCAGGCCGCGGCGGGCGCGGGCAGCCTCGAGCGTGTTCTGCAGCAGCATCGCGCGGGTCATCGGCCCGACGCCGCCCGGCACGGGGGTGATCGCACCGGCCACCTCGGACACGGTGTCGAAGTCGACGTCGCCGACCAGCGAGCCGTCGTCCGCGCGGTTCGTGCCGACGTCGATGACCGTCGCGCCGGGCGAGATCATGTCGGCGGTCACCAACCCCTGACGACCGGCGGCCGCCACGACCACGTCGGCCTCGCGGCAGACCGCGGCGAGGTCGCGCGTGCGCGAGTGCGCCAGTGTCACGGTCGCGTCGCGCCCCTTGAGGGTGAGCATCACCGACAGCGGACGACCGACGAGGTTCGAACGTCCCACCACCGTGATGCGAGCGCCGGCGGTGTCGACGCCCGCCTCCTCGAGCAGTTCGAGCACGCCGTAGGGAGTGCACGACAGGAACGTCGGGTCGCCGATCGCAAGGCGTCCCGCCGTGTAGGGGTTGAGCGCGTCGACGTCCTTGGCCGGGTCGATCAGCTCCTGGATCGGCTGCGGGTCGAGGCCGTCCGGCAGCGGCAGCTGCACGAGGATGCCGTCGATGGTGTCGTCACCGTTGAGCTCGGCGATCAGCGCCTCGAGGTCGGCCTGCGAGGTGTCCGCCGGGAGCTCGATCTGGCGCGAGTTGATGCCGACCGACTGGCAGTCGCGGTGCTTCATGCCCACGTAGACCTTGGACGCGGGGTCGTCACCGACCAGCACGGCGGCGAGGCCGGGCGTGATCCCGTGGTCGTCCTGCAGGCGCGTGACCTCGCCGGCGATGCGGTCGCGGACGCGCTGGGCGAGGGCCTTGCCGTCGATGATCGTGGCGGTCATGGGAGAGCCTTCGAACCGGGTGGGCAGTGGGACGTCGGGGCGCAGGCTAGGCGGGGCGACGGGGCGCGGGGTCAACGCGTGCGGAGGTGGTTGTCCCCAGCCTGTAACTACCCCCTTGTGGCGTGTCACACCCTGGTGGTTCAGTGGAGTCATGCCCTCCTCGACCGCCCTCCTCTCCGCGCCGCTGCTGGCTGCCGACGCCCGCGGGTCCTACGACGCGGGCGTGTCGTCGGCCACGGTCGATGACCTCGCCCTGATCGCGGACGACCTCGCGGAGGTGGATCGTCGGCGCCGCCGTGCCGTCCTCGCGCTGGCCCGCGTGGCGGACCGCCGCGACGGTGAGAAGGCGGTCGGGATGCCGATGCGCCAGCACCTCACCGTCGTGAGCAAGCAGGCACGAGGGGCCATCGCCGCCATGCAGACCGTCGCCGACGTGATCCACGACCTGCCGTCGGTGTTGGCGGCATGGTCGGCCGGCGAGGTGTCGTTCGACCAGGTCAAGGCGATCGCCTACCCGGCGGCCAAGGCCAGCAAGGAACGGCGGGCCGAACTGGATGCCGCGTTCGCGGTCAACGAGTACTGGACGTGCTGGGACCCGGATGCGATCGAGTACGAGGCCGAGCGGATGCTCGAGACCCTCGACCCGCGCACGCTCGAGGAACGCGAGGCGGCCCAGCCCCAGTTCGAGTTCCTCCACTCCCAGTCGACGCTGGACGGCCAGGGCATCCGGTTCACCGGCCAGTACATGGGCGTCAACGCCGCCATCTTCGACTCCGTCCTCACGGCCGCCTCGTTGACGCCCAAGGCGACCGCGGATGGTGAGGCGCCCAGCGACCGCCCCCGCTCCCGCGAACTGGCGGCCGGCCTGCTCCGCGTCCTCACCGACTGGGCCAGCGGCACGACAGGCGACGGTCGCCCGCGCGCCACGGTCCACCTCCTCATCGAAGAAGGCGACCCCGGCGCCCCCGACGTCCGAACGAACACCGCGGGACTACGGCCTCGCCTGTCCCCGAAGGTGGTCGACGAACTGGCGGCCGACGCCGACGTCACGATCATCCGCACCCGAGCCGGTGTCCCCATGTCCATCGACGGCCGCCCCGGCCACGCCATCACCGCCCCCGATCTCCTGTCGGAGGACTCGAGGCACACGCTCGCGACGGCCCGCGACGGCCAGTGCCGGTCGCCGGGCTGCCACGCCCCGATCCGTTGGACCGAGCGACACCACCTGACGCACCGCGCCCACGGCGGCAGCGACGACCTCCAGAACCTCGTCAGCCTCTGCAGACGCTGCCACCTGCGCATGGTCCACGCCCACGACTGGACCGGCGCCCTCGAACCCGACGGAACGGTCACCTGGCACCGCAACGGGCGCACCCTCAGGACCCTGCCCCGACATCACCGCCGACTGCGACGCGCGCCGACGGAGGGCGCAGCGTGGGGTGTTGTCGCAAAGCCACCCTCAAGCGGAGCGCAGGCCGCCAGGCCGAGCACCAAGGGGTGGCGTCGCGACGGCATCCCATGCGAAGCCCGGCCTCCCGGTGGCCCACCGGAGCCCGGACGCGCCGCCACTCAACCCGACCGAGGTCGCGACGAGGTCGTCGCCCAGCCAGCCTCCGATGAGGGTGATCCGATCGTCGTCGAGCAGGCTCGCCGGCATGGCGCCGACCATGGCGTCCGGGTCCGGCGAGCCGAAGCCCGTGGACATCGCCCGACCGAGGGCACGGACGTCGTCGCCGTCCCTCGCGACCGCGATCCGCAGGTGGTCCGGTGGCGGTGGTGTGGCCGTCGTGGCGGGACGGACCATCAGCGGGACGCCCACACCCTCCGCGAGGCCGTCGAGGTCGAGGCCGTCCAGGGTGTCAACCGCACCCTGCAGCATCCACGGCTGGCCCGTCGCGGACAGGGCCTCGCGGGCCCACGCGATGCTTCCCGGATCGGCGGGGCGGTCCGTCACCCACGCCGTGTTGAACTCGGGGCCGCCGCTGCCCACCGACGTGACGACGATGCCGTCACGCTCGGCCCGCATGCCCGTTGCCGAGTGCTCGACGAGCACGCCGATCGCCGCGGCAAGGTGGTCGTCGTGGATCCCCATCGCCGCGCCTCCCGTCGATCCGGGAGACGCTAGACCACGCGACGCGGCTCAGTGACGGAAGTGTCGGCGCCCCGTCATCACCATGGCGATGCCGTGCTCGTCGGCGGCCGCGATGACCTCGTCGTCGCGGACCGAGCCACCGGGCTGGACCATGGCGATGATGCCGGCCTCGGCGGCCGCGTCCGGGCCGTCGCGGAACGGGAAGAACGCGTCCGAGGCGAGCACCGAACCGACGTGGCGGCCCTGGGACTTCTCGACGGCGAGGCGCACCGAGTCGACGCGGCTCATCTGACCGGCACCGGCCCCGACGATCGCCCGACCCGATGCCAGCACGATCGCGTTGGACTTGACGTGCTTGGCCGCCATCCACGCGAACTTCAGGTCGTCCATCACCGCAGGCGCGGGCTGGACCTTGGTGACGACCTTCCAGTCACCGAACGGCTCGTCGCCGACGTCACCGTCCTGGATCAGCATCGCCCCGTCGATGGAACGCAGCGTGCGGACCTGGGAGGGCGTGGAGACCGTGTCGATCTCGAGGATGCGCAGGTTCTTCTTGTCGCGCAGCAACTCGAGGGCGTCGCTGTCGTAGCCGGGGGCGATGACGACCTCGGTGAACACCTCGGTGATGCGCAGCGCGGTCGCCCCGTCGATCGGGCGGTTCGAGGCGACGATGCCACCGAACGCGGACACGGGGTCACCGGCCAGCGCGTTGACGTAGGCGTCCTCCAGTGACTCGGCCACGGCGAGCCCGGCGGGGTTCGTGTGCTTGATGATCGCGATGCACGGCTCGCGGAAGTCGGCGACCATGCCGAGCGCCGCGTCGGTGTCGATGTAGTTGTTGTACGACATCTCCTTGCCGTGCAACTGCCGGGCCGCCCCGAACCCGTGGTCGGGGTCGATCGCGTCGACGTAGGTGGCCGCACCCTGGTGCGGGTTCTCGCCGTAGCGCAGCGGGTCACCCTTGCGGGCCAGCGACACGTGGACGTTGGTCGGGAAGTCCTCGTCGCGGTGGAACCAGTTGCCGATGGCGGCGTCGTAGGCGGCGACGTGGTCGAAGGCCTTGGCGGCCAGCGACCGGCGCGTCCCGGGGGTCAGGCCGCCGTCGGCGTCGAGGTCGGCCAGCAGGTCCGGGTAGTCGGACGGGTCGACGACGATCCCGACGTGGGCGAAGTTCTTGGCGGCCGCGCGCAACATGGTCGGGCCGCCTATGTCGATCATCTCGACGATCTCGGCGTCGGACGCCCCGGACGCCACGGCGTCCACGAACGGGTAGAGGTTGACGACGACGAGGTCGATCGCCTCGATCTCCATGTCGGCCAGCTGCTGCACGTGGTCCGGCTTGGACCGGTCGGCGAGCAGGCCCGCATGCACGCGCGGGTGCAGCGTCTTGACCCGACCGTCGAGGCACTCGGGGAAGCCGGTGACGTCGGCGACCTCGGTGACCGGCACGCCGGCCTCGCGGATCTTCGCGGCCGTGGAGCCGGTCGAGATGATGGCGACGTCGTTGCGGTGCAGGCCGCGGGCGAGGTCCTCGAGTCCCGTCTTGTCGTAGACGGACACGAGTGCGCGGCGGACGCGGTCGGACATGATGGCCTCGTCGGTCAGGATGGACGGATGCGGACGTGACGGCCCTCGACCGCGACGCGGCCGTGGCAGAGCAGTCGGACGGACGCCGGCAGCAGGGTGTGCTCGACGGCCTTGATGCGTTCGTGGAGGCTGGCCTCGTCGTCGTCCTCGCGGACCTCGACGGCCTGCTGGGCGACGATGGGCCCGTGGTCGACCTCTTCGTCGACGAGGTGGACGGTGCACCCGGTCATCTTGACGCCCCAGGCCAGGGCCTCGCGGACGGCGTGGGCGCCCCGGAAGGCGGGCAGCATCGACGGGTGGGTGTTGATCACGCGGTGGGGCCAGTTGGCGAGGAACTCGTTCGACACCAGGCGCATGAACCCGGCGAGGACGACGACCTCGGGTTCGTGGGCCTGCAGGCCGGCGACCAGGGCGCGTTCCCACGTGGGGCGGTCGGGGTGGTCGTCCAGCGCCTCGACGACCGTGGCGATCCCGGCGTCGCGGGCGCGGTCGAGGCCCCCCGCCGACGGCTGGTCGGAGCCGACGACGACGACCTCACCCCCGAAGTCCGGATCTGCGTCGATGGCGTCCAGGAGGGCGGCGAGGTTGGTACCGGACCCGGACACGAGGACGGCCAGGCGGGTCGGATCGGGCACGGGATTCCTCGCGGGGAACTGGCAGGTGTCAGGTGTGCGTGCAGCCTAGTCAGGGCTGGGTAGCGTCCCGGGTGCCGCCGCTCACGTGGGAGCACCGTGCCCGGACGTCGTCCCCAGCCTGCCCGCAGCCTCGTGCACCGAGGCCTCCTGCTCGCGCTCGCCGCGGCACTCCTCGGCCTGACCCCCGTCGCGACCGCGCCCGCGGCGCCCGCCCCGGCGGACGAGGCCGGGTGCCTCGAGTCGCCCGACGGCGACTGGCCTGTCTGGCGCGTCTCCGGCACCGACCGGTGGGGCACCGCCGCCTGTGTGTCGACGACCGGGTTCCCGGATGGCGCCCCGGCGGCCGTGCTCGCCCGCGGCGACG
>JBFJMP010000086.1:0-8216 GCA_041633895.1 Nitriliruptoraceae bacterium | reverse complement strand
GCGGTTGCCCGTGATCGGCGAGTCCTCGAGCAGCAGATGCCCGTAGTAGACGTACGCGCCCGTCCCGTACGCGCTCAACGTCGTCGTGTGGACGTTGTTCCGCACCGGCGTGCCGTGCAGCTCGATGGCCGAGTACTCGGCGTAGAGGCCGGCGCCGTACAGCGTGGAGGTGCCGTTGGTCGCCCGGTTGGTCGAGATCAGCGAGTCGTGGGCCACCACGCTGGCGTAGTAGGCGTAGAGGCCGACGCCGTCCGGCGACCCGCCGGTGGCGGTGTTCCGCAGGATGTCGGTGTCCCACAGCTCGACCAGACTCTGCTCGTAGGCGTACAGGCCACCGCCGTCACCGCTCACGGTGTTGTCGGAGAACGAACAGTCGTGGCACTGGAAGGTGGGCCCGTAGCTGTCCAGGTACGCCCCGCCGCCGTCGGCGGCCGCGTTGTCGTCGAACGTGACGTCCCAGCCGCGGATGGTGCTGGACTCCTCGTGGAACAGCCCGCCACCGTTGTTGGTCGCCGTGTTGCCGTCGACGCTCACGCGCCGCAGTGTGACCGTGGCGTAGTCCACGTACAGGCCGCCGCCGTCCGACCCCTGGTTGCCATCGATGGCGCTGTCCTCGGCGACCAGCACGGCGCCTGAGTCGCCGAGGTAGATGCCGCCGCCGTTGCTGGTCGAGCGGTTGCCGGTGACCGTCACGTCGGACAGCGTCAGGGCGCCCGACTCCCCGACGAGGATCCCGCCGCCGATGTTGCCGTCGTTGTACGCGTCACCCCCCGTCACGGTAACGCCGACGAGCCCGAGCGAGACCCGGTCGAGCACCTCGAACACCCGGTGGTCGCCGTCGGCCAACCCGTCGAAGTTGCCGTCGGCGTCGATGGTCGTGACGTCGTCGCCCGCGCCCCGGATCACGAGGTCGTCAGCGACGTCGAGGTCACCGTCGACGTTGCCGTCCTCGGCCGTGCTCACGATCGACAGCACGTAGTCCCCGGCCGGCAGGACGATGGTGTCCTGACCCGGGTTGGCGTTCGCCGCCGTGATCGCCTCGCGCAACGAGCAGTCCGCGTTGCAGGTCCCGTCGGCGGTGTCGGCGACCTTGGTGACGGTGTAGGTCGTGGGCACGGCGGCGGCCGGCAGTGCCGGCACCACCATCCCCGCGAGCACCGCGACGGCGACCGTTGCGGCCCGGACACGGGCGAATGACGTCATGAAGTGGCTCCCCTGAGAGGCATCCGGCCATGACCGACCGGAAACGGCCCTCCCAGACAAGTCCCCCGGAGCGGACGCGTCAAGCATCTCCTCTGTCGGTGGCGACCCAGGCAGGCCGAGCACGTGACCCGTGACGGTCCGTCGTGATAGCTCACGGACCGTCTTGACGAGGGGCGCTGTCGCATCGGCGGGGCGCGGTGCACGATCGCTGCACCGCTCCCGACCGGGCCGAGAGGCAACCCATGTCCAAGCGCATCCTCCTCGTGGATGACGACCCCGACCACGAACTCCTGCTGGAGATCGCCGCACTCGACAGTGGCGGCCGCGTCGTCGGTCGGGTCGGTGACGTGGCGACGTTGGCGGCGGCGGTGGCACGGACACGCCCGGACATCATCGTCCTCGACGTGTGGTTGGCGGACGGCGTGGCCCTGGACCGCCTCGACGAGGTTCGCGCGGCCGTCGGGGACCTGCCGATCCTGCTCTGGACGCACGACCCGTGGGTGGTTCGCCGTTACCCCGAGGCCGTCGACCTCCCGGTCATCGACAAGTTGGCACCGCGCTCCGAGTTGCTCGTCCAGCTGGCCGCCACGGCCTGACCGAGCGGCGCTCCCCTCCCCGGATGTCGGTCATGAGGTGACACGTCCTGTTCACCGGGATGTCACACCCGTCCGTTTCACTCCTCGTCGACGGAACCGCCGCTGAGGAGTCGAGAGATGAGACTGCAGACCAGGCCACAGGCACCGGGGGAACTGACGATCGGGACCAACGCGGGCGAGGTGCTCGCGATGGTCGATGAGCTGGACGAGATCACGTACGGGGGCAAGGACCTGCGGGGACACGCGCTGCGCTGCGCCGACCTCGCCAGCCGCGCCGGCGCGGACGACGAACTCGTCGTCGCGACGCTGCTGCACGACGTGGGCCGCGCGCGCTACCTCGCCAAGGGCGCGCCCGGTGTCCCACACGAAGAGGTCGGTCGCCGCTTCGTCGAGGAGCGCTTCGGGGAACGCGCCGGGTGGCTCGTCGCCCAGCACGTCATCGCCAAGCGCTACCTGGCCACGGTCGACGACGCCTACATCGACGGCCTCCACCGCTCGGCCAAGTCGGCACTCCGCCGTCAGGGCGGGCGCCTGTCGGCCAAGCAGGTCGCGAAGTTCGAGGCCAGCGAGTGGGCCGGCGACGCCGTGGCCCTGCGCCGCTGGGACGACGCTGCCCTCCACGGCGAGGGCGCCACCCCGGCCGCCGACACGCTGCACCGCCACCTGGACGGTGCCTGGAAGCACTGACCCCGGCCTGACCGGTCGGCAGATCAGCAGATCAGCAGGACGTCGACGGTGATCGTGTCGGTCGACGTGGCACCGTCGGTGTCCGTGACACTCAGCGTGATCGCATGCTCCCACGACCCCTCGCACTGGGCGCTGTGTTGGAGCACGGCGGAGAACGAGGTGCCGGTGCCGATGACCACGTCGGTCTCGCCCGCCGTGACGACCCCGTCGCCGTTGCGGTCGCCGGTCTGGGTCCAGACCAACTGCGCCCCGCTCAGCGCGCCGTCCTCCGGGTCGCTCCCGGTGCCCTCGAAGTCGACCGACTGACCGACGCCGAACAGGTCGTCCTGTTCGGGTGTGATGATCGTCGCCGTCGGCGGGATGTTGCCGCTGTCGCCGATCACCGTGATGGTCACCTCGTCGGTGTCGGTCAGGGTCCCGTCGGAGCCCTCGACACGGATCGTGTGGCTGCCGATCGGGCCGAGGTCACCGCCCGTGATGGTGGCCTGGTGCCCGGTCGCGATCACCGTGGACCCCCCGTCCACGAACCACCGGACGTTGGCGTCGGGGAGCTCGCTGTCGGGCGGGAAGTTCCCGTCGCGGGAGGTCGCCCGGAGGATGAACGACTGGCTCTGCTGCACGACGGCACCGGGCTGCGGCGACGTCAGGTCGACGACCGGCGGGTCGTTGGTCAGCACGACGCTGATGGTGTCGGTCAGGGTGTAGGGCCCGTCGACCATGCTCGCCTGCAGGGTGCGCGTCCCGAAGCCCAACCCCTCCGTCTCGATGTTGTTCGAGGTGCCGGTGCCGGCTGAGGTGCCGGCGAAGCGCCACCGCACGGTCGGGGTGCTGCCGTCGGGGTTGGAGGCATTCGCCCTGGCCAGGAACGACGGACCGGTCAACCGGCTTGCCCCGTCGCTCGGGGTGGTGATGTCGAGGAACGGGGGCGCGTTGCCGCCGAAGCGGCTGAACACGGCGGTCCCGGCCTGGACGTAGCGCCGCGCGGCACCCACGCCGAGGCGGGACGTGCTGATGAGCAGGCTCTCGATGTCGCCGGCATCCAGGCTCGGCTGGGCGGCCTCGAGCATCGCGGCGACGCCAGCGACGTACGGGGTGGCGAAGCTCGTCCCACTGATGAGGCGGGCGGCGTTGGCGGTGTTGTCGGGATCGGCGCCCGAGTAGGTGCGGTAGGGCGCCCAGAGGTCGACGCTCTGGTTGCCCGTGTTCGACCCGGAGCCGGGTCCGGACACGGCCGGGCCGCGACTGTCGGTCTCGAGCCCACCGATGCACACGACCGTCGCGAGCTCACAGGGCCAGTGCAGGGCCTCCTCCCAGCACCCGATGAAGCAGTCGGTGGCGTCCACGTTGATGCGATCGTTGCCGGCCGCAGCGAAGTGCAGCACACCGACCGCGCGCGCCCCGACCAGCGCGATCTCGAGCGGCGCCGACGTCCAGCCGACGCCCGCCGGCAGTTCACCACCGAAGCTCATGTTGGTGATCCGGATGCCGCTGGCTGCGGCGCTGATGATGTTGCCCGCAGCGTTGAAGACGCTGAAGGAGTTCGGGTACATCCGCACACGGGCGACGCTGCCGCCGGTGCCGGCGGTCTGGAGGCCGTTGTCGATCAGGCCGGCCGCGGTCATGGCGACGTGGGTGCAGTGCCAACCGCTCACCCCGGTGTTGCTCCCGTTGCGGGCGTTGTTCCACCCCGACGAGCCCGGCGGGAGGTCGTTGCTGAATGCGCACCCCTGGTCGAGCACCGCGATCGGGATCCGGGAGGAGGGGTTCGCCCGCCCGGTGAACTCCAGCGCGCGCCAGGCCTCGGTGACCCCGATGTCCTGGACCGATCCGCTGTTCAGGTAGGTCCAGTCGAACGGATTCGGCGTGTAGCCCGTGATGCTGCCGGACGGCGCCTCGGCGACGATGCGGTCGGCGACGTCGGTCGAGTCGGCCAGCGCGTTCACCCCCACGGGAAGCCCGTCGACCGTGCCAGCGGCGGCGAGCTGGAGCAGCCCGAGGGCCTCCTCGCTCGATGCGCGGTGGCCCCCACGGCTGCGGGGGTCGAGTTCGCGAACGAGGCCCGCCAGGACGTCCCCGTCACCCGACGGGACCGTCACTCGCAGACGCCACAGCGAGCGCCCCTCCTCGTCGAGGTCGCCGAACGGGACCTCCTCGAGGACCTCGCCGCCGACCTCGGCGAGCAGGGCGTCCACCTCGGCTTGGCTGGCGACCACCACCAGCTCGTCAGCGACGAAGTCCATCTGGGTGCCGTGCTCGTCGACGAGCGACGCGACGGGACGGCCGTCGGCCTCGTGCGTCGGCGTCACGTCGGGATCGACGGTGAACGTCGGGGCCGGGATCTCGCCATCCTCGCAGGCCGTGAGCTCGGCGGCGGCGTCGGTCACGGCGGCCGTGCCACCCAGCACGAGCATGTCCATGACGCCAAGGCGAGCGACCTCGGCGCGGGTGGCCTCGGGCGCGCAGTCGGTCCTGGTCAACACCACGGCAGCACCGGACTCGATGGCGCCCGGGACGCTGCTGAGGGCATCCGGGAAGTTCTGCCCGGTGGCGAGGAACAAGCGGTCGGTGCCTGCGGGGAACGCGGCCTCGGAGATGGCCCGCGCGGTGGCGTAGCGGTCGCTGCCGGAGACCCGCTCGACGTCACCGTCGGTCAGCTCGGCCAGCGCCTCGGTCACGCCGTCGGAGACCGCGGACGGGCCGCCGAGGACGACGATGCGGCCGGGGCCGAGCCGTGCCAACGCCGCGCGCGTGGCCTCCGGCAGCGTGTCGGTCCCGGTGAGCAGGATCGGCCCGCTCGCCGCGTTCGCGAGCACACCGCCCGCCAGTGCATCGGGGAAGTTCAGGCCGGTGGCGACGAAGGCCGTGTCGACACCGGGCGCGAAGCCGTCGTCAGCGACGGCTGCGGCGGTCGCGAACCGGTCGGGCCCCGAGATCCGGGTGACCGCGCCGTCCGTGTGCGCGGCGAGTTGCTCGAACACGGCGTCCGACACGGCTGCGGCTCCCCCGACGACCGTGATCGCGCCGGGGTCGAGTCGGTCGAGCTCCGCGATCGTGGTCGCCGGCAGGGTGTCGCGGGTGGTCAGCAGGATCGGGGCGCCGCGCGTCCCCGCGACCGGCCCGACCGTGAGCGCATCGGGGAACGTGTCGCCGGTGGCGACGTAGACCCGGTCGACGCCCGGGGCGAACACCTCGCTGGCCAGCGCCGTGGCGGTGGCGTACCGGTCCGGTCCCGCCACCCGCGTCGCGGGTGGCACCGACGCGGCGTCTGCCCAGGACGCCGTCACGGCCAACAGCACGGCCAACGCCGTCCCGAGGACGAGGGTGCTGATCCGACGCAGTGAGGGAACGGTCGGATGCATGAGTTGTCCTGGCCTGGGGAGTGCTTCATCCCAGACTGACACGGCCTCGATCCGAGCGGACGACCGAAGGCGTCACCGCGCGGTGTGCAGACCACCCGTGCGGTGGCGCACACCTGTTGCCCGCGGCCCGTACTTAGTACGGGTACGGTGCCTGAACGCCCTTCGACCTTCGACGACTGGACCCCGGCGATGCCCTCCACACCGAATCGCAGCACCCTCCGACTCATCGCCTTCACCTGGCTCGGACTGTCCCTGCTCTGGGCCGTCGTCATCATCGTGACGGACGCGCTCGCGTGGCCGCTCGCCCTCTGGATCGCCACGACCCTCGGTCCGCTCACCTGGCTGCGCAACCGGATCGACGTTGACGAGGGCGCTTCCGAGTGACCGGGGCGACAACGCCGGACGGTGCGCCCAGAAGCGGGGCGATGCCCCGGTGCTGTCACCCGTAGGACTCACACCCCCACCCGTCCCCATCACGATCAAGTCGATAGGGATCTCGGGACCCTCGAGTCTGGACCTTCCTTCCGATGTCCCCGCAGTCGAGATCGTTCGCCGAGCCGTTGCCGGAGCCGTCACCCTTGATCGGGATGCACGTGATGTAGTCCGGGTGACACGTAGAGTTCGACGCAGGAGCCGTCGGTGGTGCCGCCTGTGCGGGAGTTGGGGTCGGGGTTGGCTCCGGGCCGAGGCAGTCCGGTCTGGAGGCGTTGGCGAACGCGGTGTCGAGGCGTCGTGCCAGGTCGGGATTCTCGTCCCGGTACGTGCCGAGGTACTTGTCGTTGCCCAGCCCCGAGCTGGCGAGCGCGATGTTCAGCGATTGACCGCCCGAGTCGTGAACCTCAGCCACAAGCCGCCCGTACGCATCGACCGTGTAGGCATCGACGGTGAACCCATCCGCCAAGAACCTGCGCGTGAACGCCGTTGCTTCGGTCCCGCACGCTTCGTTGGCCTCCGGCGCGTTGACCAGACCGAGGCGATACTCGTTTCCATCGGTGGCAATGAAGGAGTCGCCATCCTTCAGGTCACTGACTCGTAGCAGCGCTTCGCGAGTCGTAGCGGTTGCGGCCACGAGGTCAACCTCGACCCCCTCCGGCACCCCGTAGCCCTCGTCACCATTGTCCGTGAACTGCGCCCGAAACGTGCTTGCGACAGCGAGGCTCGCGCGAAGTTGCGAGATGGTCGCACCTGCGGCTTCGGCCTGGGCGCTGAGACGCGCCACATCGGCAGCAAGGCCCTCCGCCTCGGCAATGGCCTCTGACAGATCTGAGCGTGTCCGGTCAAGGTCGGATTCGGCCGCCTCGGCGCGATCCTCGGCTACCTCAGCTCGCTCGCGGGCCGCATCGACGTTGTTGTTCGACGTGGTGATCGTCGAGGAGACGACGATCACGAAGATGGCTGCACCTGCGACCCCGCCAAACCAGACGTTGCGGGCCGTCGTCGAGAGAGCCGAGAAGTACCCAAAGAACCTCCCCGTCGCCTGTCTGAAGTCCTCCGTCGGCGTGTCGTCATTGGTGGCCATCCGTTCCCCCTACCGGCAGCACCTGCCACGTACAGTCCACGAGAACGGCCCCCGAGCAACTGTCGGGGGCCGTGTCGATGTGGTGGGCGAGAGAGGACTTGAACCTCCACCCTCTTACGAGGACACGGACCTGAACCGTGCGCGTCTGCCAATTCCGCCACTCGCCCGAGTGGAGTCGCGAACGGTACCGGATCGATCGCAGGAGCGGCAACGCGCCCGCACTCCGCCCCGAGAATCCTCCCCACGGCGGCGTGCCCGTTCGGACAGCCTCTTGAGGCGTGCGACGTCCCGTATTCTTGCGCGTACGGCGCGCATGGTTGTCGCGCCGCTTTGTCGACCCGTCAGGCACCAACGACATGGGCGTGCTCCAGGACTTCGAACGTCGCCTCGAGGGAGCCGTCGAGGGCTTCTTCGCCCGCGCGTTCCGGTCACGCCTCCAGCCGGTCGAGCTGGCCAAGGCGCTGCAGCGCTACGCCGAGGACAACCGCCACGTCACCACCGACGGCGTCGTCGTCCCCAACGCCTACCGCTTCACGATCTCCGAACAGGACCAGGAGCGGCTGGCGACGTTCGGCGACCAGCTGCGCCTGGAACTCGTCGAGGTCGTCACGCGCACTGCGGCCGAGAAGGACTGGCGCCTCCGTGGCGCCCCCACGGTCGACGTCGTGACCGGCCCGCAGCGCGTCGGACGCTACGAACTCGTCGGGCGTGTCGACGCGGCGACCGGTCCCGCCCCGGCGTCGCGCCCCGCCACGCGCCCCGCGCCGACCCCGGCCCCGGCCCCGGCACCCTTGCGCCAGCCCGTGAACCTGCCTTCGCCCGACGGCGGGGCCGGTCCTGCTGCCGACCCGG
>JBFJMP010000085.1:0-8231 GCA_041633895.1 Nitriliruptoraceae bacterium | reverse complement strand
CCGCGACCTCGCGGTAGCGGTCGAGTTGGGCGACCTCGGCCGCGAGGACCACGGCCAGCGCGGGCAGGGCCGGTTCGTAGGCCCGCCTCAGGGTGTTGAACAGCAGCCGCAGGGCGATGTTGCCGGTGCCGTCCACCATCGCGTCCCAGAACGCCAGGGCACGGACCTGGCGGTCGACGGGGTCCGTGGCGTCGGCGAGGCCGCTGACCGCGTCGTCGAGGCGGTCGCGATCGTCCGCGGTGGCGCGCTCGGCGGCCAGGCGTGCCGCATCCGGACCCAGCAGCGCCCGCATCTCGAGGATCGAGCGCGCCACGGCGGTGTCGAGGCCGTCCGCACGCACCAACAGGTGGACGAGCACCTCGGGGCCGGCCGCCTCCCGCACGTCGCGCACCGTCGAGCCGTCGCCCTGGCGGACGTCGACGAGCCGGGCGTGGGCGAGTCGCTGCAGGGCCTCGCGCACGGCGGGACGGCTGACCCCGAGCACCTCGGCGAGGTGGCGCTCCGACGGCAGTGCCTCCCCGACGGGCAGTTCGCCGCGGACGATGCCGTCGACGAGTTGGTCGAAGACCTCGTCGGTCAGTGAGCGGCGGGCGACGGGCTGGAACGGCATGCCGAACTCCTCTTCGGCCGCCACGGTACGCCCCAAATGATCAGGTCGTCAAGTGGTCTTACCAGTGATCACCACTCGCCCTCGACGTCCCGGACGCGCGCACGCACCCACCCCCAGCGCGGATCGACGGCCAGCGTCAGCGCCCCGGGATCCAGCGTTCCCGACACGTCGATGGCATCGCGCCGCAGGACCATGTCGTCGACCCGCGCCCCGTACGGCAGGCGCGGCAGGGGCAACCGGAACGACGGCTGGGGCAGCAACCGCAGCACCGAGCCGGTCGGACGCACCAGCAGGCTGGTCGGCTCCAGGTGGACCCGCGCGTCGACCGCCACGCCGGCCACCGTCAGCAGCCGCAAGCCGTTGGGGATCACGCGCAGGGCGGTGAGGTAGGACGGCAACGACACGACGCGGGCGAGCGCGTCGCCGGTCAGGTGGGCCGTGAACCGGCCCGCCCCGGCCGCCACGTGGGGATCCTCGCGGGTGCCGACCAGGCGCAGGTTCTCGAGGTGGACGACCAGTTCGTCGAGCTCCGCGCGACCGTCCGCGATCGGGAGGCGTCGGACGACCACCATGACCGACGGGAGGTGGCGGCGGACGACGTAGGGCGTCAGTGGGCGCCCGACGACGTGGACCTCGACGTCCGCATCGAGGTGGTCGGCCAGCCGATCGGCGGCCTGTTGGAGCGCCCGGTGCCTGAGCCACTGCTCCGCGCCGATGCCGGCCGCCGCCAGGGCCACCACGACCACCACTCCGACCCAGAACGTGGCAGCACCTCGTGTCGCCCATGGTCAGCGAGGATACGCGCAGATGGTCGCTACCCTCAGTGACAGCACCATCACGGACAGCACCATCACGGACGGCACCAAGCCGAACACATCCCGCGCACCACGAGGTCGAGGAGGCGCCCATGGAGGACAGTCTGGGGGGCAGTTGGACCTTCCTGTTGGTGGGCTCGTTCGGTGCCGTGGGGGCAGCCATGGCTGTCGGCACCCTCGCTGCACTGTTGCGATATCACCGCACGGGCACCTGGCCCGGCGGGGAGTCGACCGGAGAGATCACGACGGGGCGCCTGGTTGGGCTGTGGACACGAGTGCTGCTCGGTGTCATCGTTGCGGGATACGCGGCCGTCTCCTTGAGTGATTCAGGGCTGCTCTGAGGGGAGTCACACCATGGCGCGTCTGCTGATCGTCGACGACGAACCGGATGTCCTGTTCCTGCTGGAGGCGAACGTGACCGCGTTCGGGCACGAGGCGGTGGGCACCAGCGACCCGCAGGAGGCCTGGGACCTGCTGGCGGCCAGCGCGTTCGATGGCCTCGTCCTCGATGTCTCGATGCCGGGCAAGGACGGCCCGACCCTGCTGCGCGAGTTGCAGTCGGAGGGCGTCGCCCCGGATCATGTGTTCCTGTTGTCTGCTGTGCCACCGTCACAACTGCGTTCGCTCGCCGAGGAACTGGGGGCGACGGCAGTCGCCAAGCCCTTCACCTCCGCGTCGCTTCGGGAGGCACTGGGGCCCGTGCTGGGGCAGTGAGCCAGCCGTCGGCCGATCGAGGGAACCCATGACGAACGCTCCGCTGCGCCACGTCGCGCGCGTTCTCGGGCGTGCCGGCGCCGCCGCCCAGAACGCGCTCGAGATCGCCCGCTTCGGGGGTCTGGACACCGGTGAGCAGCCCACGCCCTACGAGGTCGTGGCACGCACCCCGACGTTCCGCCTGCGCCGCTACCACGCGGACCGTGCGGCCGAGCGGCCCGACCGCCCCGCGATCGTCCTGGTCCCGCCGCTGATGCTGTCCACCGAGGTGTACGACGTCGCGCCCGCCACGTCCGCCGTCGCCGAGCTCGCCGCGCGCGGACTGGACCCGTTCGTCGTGGACTTCGGGGCGCCGGAACGCGAGGAGGGCGGCCTCGACCGCACCTTGACCGACCACGTCCTCGCCGTCAGCGACGCGATCGACCGCGCCCGCGAACTGACCGGCAAGGACATCCACCTCAGCGGGTACTCGCAGGGTGGGATGTTCTGTTACCAAGCGGCCAGCTACCGCCGCTCCGAGGGCATCCGCAGCCTCATCACGTACGGCAGCCCGGTCAACACCCGCCAGGTCGGTCCGTTCGGCGTGCCCGAGGAGCTCATCGGCCGGGCCGCCGGGATCGCTGCCGGGACGATGCGGCGCCTGGCGCTGCCCGCGTGGGCGGCCCGCACCGGCTTCAAGCTGCTCGATCCCATCAAGGCGGCGCGCCAGCGCGTCGACTTCCTGATGCAGCTCCACAACCGCGAGGCCCTGCTCGAGCGCGAGGGCCAACGGCGCTTCCTCGACGCCGACGGCTGGGTGGCCTACCCCGGGCCCGCCATCGCCGAGCTCCTCGACCAGTTCGTCCACCACAACCGGATGCTGCAGGGCGGCTTCGTCATCGACGGTCGCCTGGTGACGCTGGCGGACATCTCGTGCCCGACCCTGTGCTTCGTGGGGACGGTCGACGAGATCGCGCCGCCGGTGTCGGTGCGTGGGATCCGCCAGGCGGCGCCGCGCGCCGACCTCCACGAGGTCACGATGGAGGCCGGTCACTTCGGGCTGGTCGTGGGGTCGAAGGCCGTGAACGTCACCTACCCGTCGGTCGCCGCCTGGGTGCACGCACAGGAGACCGGCCAGGACCTGCCCGAGGGCATCGTCCCGATGCCGCAGCCCGGCGAGGACGACGGCTCCGAGATCCACCTCCAGTACGGCCTCGAGCTGGCGGCGAACGTCGGGCTGAACGCCGCCCGGTCGGTCGCCACCGCCGCCGAGCAGACCGGTCGCGCCATGCGTGCCGTTGCCGGTGGTGCCGTCGACCAGCTGCCGCGGCTCGTACGTCAGGAGCGGGCGACCCGCGAGACCCGGATGTCGCTCGGCAGGCTGCTCGACGACCAGGCCCGCCGCGCCCCCGACGACGTCTTCTTCCTGTTCGAGGGGCGTGCCCACACCTACGCCGACGCCAAGCGCCGCATCGACAACATCGTCCGCGGCCTCGTCCACGTCGGTGTCCGACAGGGCGAGCACGTCGGGGTCCTGATGGGCACGCGGCCGTCGGCCGTCGCGGTCGTCGCCGCGCTGAGCCGCCTCGGTGCGGTTGCCGTGATGCTGCGCCCCGACGGCCCGTTGGAGCGCGAGCTCGACCTCGGCGCCTGCACCCGGGTCATCGCGGACCCCGAGCACGGTGAGCTCGCCGGTCGCATCGCCGAGATCCCGGTGCTCGTCCTCGGTGGCGGTGGCGAGCCGCGTGAGCTCGGCTTCGGCCTCACCGACATGGAGCGCATCGACCCCGACGCCGTGGACGTGCCGGCCTGGTATCGGGCCAACCCCGGTCGCGCGGGCGACCTCGCCTTCGTCCTGTTCACCGGTGCGGGGGACCGCACACGTGTGAACAGGATCACGAACCGCCGGTGGTCGTTGTCGGCCGCGGGTACGGCCTCGGCCGCGAAGCTCGGTGCCACCGACACGGTCTACTCGATCACGCCGATCCACCACCCGTCGGGGTTGCTGACCTCGATCGGTGGTGCCGTTGCGGGTGGTGCACGCCTGGCGTTGGCGTCGTCCTTCGACCCCGAGACGTTCTGGGAGGAGGTCCGTCGCTACGGCGTCACGATCGTGTCGTACACGTGGACGCTGTGCCGGGACCTCGTCGAGGCGCCGGTCGACCCGGCCGAACGCCACCACCCCGTGCGCCTCTTCGTGGGCTCCGGGATGCCCAGCGGACTGTGGCGGCGGGTCGTCGAACGCTTCGGGGCGGGCGTCCTCGAGTTCTACGCCTCGACCGAGGGTGAGGCCGTGCTCGCCAACCTGACCGGGACGAAGGTCGGGGCCAAGGGCCGTCCGATCCCGGGGTCGGCGCGGGTCGCCGTCGCCGCCTACGACGTCGAGGCCGGCCGCCTCGTCGTCGGCCAGGACGGGTTCGCCGTCCGCTGCGAGCCGGGCGAGGTCGGGATGCTCCTCGCACGGGTCGACCGCGACAAGGCCGGACGCGTGACCTCGCCCCTGCGTGGGGTGTTCCGCCAGGACGACGCGTGGCTGGCCACCGGCGACCTGTTCCGGGTCGACGAGGACGGCGACCACTGGCTCGTCGACCACCTCGTGGCCGTCATGCGGACGGCGGCGGGGCCGGTCTGCTCCGTGCCGATCGAGGACGCGTTCGGGGCGCTCGACGGCGTCGACCTTGTGGTGGCCTACGGCGTGCGCAGCACCGACGACGGCGACGAACGCATCATCGCGGCCGTGACGGAACGCGACGGCGAGCAGATCACCTCGGCGGACCTGACCGCCGCGGCGCATGCCCTGCGCCCCCACGAACGGCCCGAGTTCGTGCGCCTGCTCGACGAGATGCCCCGCACGACGTGGGCACGGCCGCGCAAGGTGCCGTTGCGCGCCGAGGGCCTGCCGAAGCCGGATGATCGCGCATGGGTGTGGGACGCCGAGGCGGCCTGTTACGTCGTGCTGGACGACGACGCCATGGCGATCACGAACTGATCCCGGCGGGCGTCGGCGCGTCCTCTCCCGGGGCCGCGTCCCCGAGTGGGTGCGCGAGCGGCAGTCGGATCTCGATCGTGGTTCCCCCGTGCACGGGCGACACGACGTGGATGGTCCCGCCCTGCAGGTCGAGCAGCGCGCGGGCAACCGACAGGCCGATGCCGCTGCCGGGAACCGCCATGACCGCGCGGTCCCGGCCGCGGTAGAAGCGCTGGAAGACGAGGGCCTGCTCGAACTCAGGGATCCCCGGCCCCTCGTCGCTCACGCGGATGACCGCGACACCGTCGTCGTCGCCCACCTCGACGCGGATGGGCGTGTCGGGCGGCGAGTAGCTCACCGCGTTGGTCACGACGTTGTCGAGCACGCGCGCGAGCAGGGACGGGTCGGCGAGGGCGGTCACGGCGACGCCCGACACCTCGATCGTGTGGTCGTCGAGCCGGGGTCGCAGGCGATCACGAAGGGCGTGGGCCGCCTCCTGGAGTTCGACCGGCGTGGCCTCGCTGTCGGTCGTGGCGGCGTCGAGCTGGTTCAGGTCGAGGAGGTCCGTGATCATCGCCGCCAGCAGGTGGGCGTTGCGGGAGACCCGACCGAGCATGCCGCGCTGTTCGGCGGGCATGTCCGGGTGGTAGGTCAGCAGGTGGTCGGTGAAGCCGATGACGCCCGTCAGCGGCGTGCGCAGTTCGTGGGACACGCTCTCGAGGAAGCGGGACTGGAGCAGGTGCGCCTGCTCGAACTGCCGGTTTGCGAGGGACTTGCGCTCGAGCGCGTGGCGCAGCGCCTCGTCGATCTGGTGGCGGACGGTGGCGTCGCGCAGGGCGGCGATCACGAACTGGTCGTCACCCGCGTCGACCGGCGCGACTGTGATCTCGATCGGGACCTCGTGGCCGTCGGCGTGCTGCAGCGTGGCGGTGACGGGGCTGCTGTCGGCGCTGGCGGCGACGTCGGGGAGCCCGTCGGGGAGCAGGTCACTGATGGGGGTGTCCAGCAGGGCCTCCGGCGGGTACCCGGTGAGGTCGAGGATCCTGCGGCTGGCGAGGTCGATGCGCTCGGAGGCGTCCACGACCAGCAGGGCGTCGGGTGAGTGCTCGACCAGCAGGCGGAAGCGTGCCTCGGCCCCGCGCAGGGCGCCGGCGCGATCGGAGGCGAGCAGCAGCGCGCGTCGTCGCGACCGCATCACGAGGTGCACGACGGTGCCCAGCAGGAGCGTGATTGCCAGGCCGCCGGCCGCGGTGCCCAGCGGCAGCAGCGTGCTGGGGTCGTCGAGCGTGTCGCCGACCTGCACGCGTGCGATCCAGCGGCGGTCGGCGACGTCGACCTCGATCACCCGCGGGTCGGCGACGGTGTCCGCGTCGGCTGGTGCCGTCGTGTCGACGAGCAGGTCGCCCTGCAGGTCGACGTCCGTGGTCGGGGCGGTGGCAGCGGGGCCGACATCGCGGATGTCGAGCGCGGAGACGCCGGACGACGCGACGACCGCCGCGGCGAGGTCGTCGGCGCGGAATGCGATGACGGCGTAGCCGCTGACCTGGTCGCGACGGGACGGGACGTCGGCCGGGATGGCTGCGGTGTCGTAGACGGCCTGGACCAGCAGGAAGCCACGGGACCCGTCCGGCACGGCCCTGTCGGTCACGAGGTTGATCGGGGCGGTCGCGACGACCTCGCCGGTGTCGCGGGCGGCCTCGAGGGCGGCGCGCCGAGTCGGGTCGCTGCCGATGTCGAAGCCGTAGGCCTCGCCGTTGTCGGTCAGGGGTGACAGGATCTCGACGACGAAGTGGTCGGTCGCCGTGGGGTCGGCCGCAGGATGGACCCCGAAGTCGTCGTCGACCCCGTCCCTGGCGAGGTCGTCACGGACCTGCTGCTCGTAGGCAGCGAGGGAGGCCGAGGGGACGTGGCGTGCGAACGCCACCGCCTGGGTGTCGTCGAAGAGCCCGTCGGCGCGGCCCAGGCCGATGAAGGCCAGCACGTCCTCGCGGCGGATCGCGTCCACGACCTGCAGGTGGTTGCGCAGCTGGGTCAGCGCCGCTTCGTAGCGGCTGACGCGCATGGTGAGCGCCTCGTCGACCCCCGCCGCGGCGGCGTCCGCCTCGCGCTCGTGGTGGGTGTTCGCCAGCTGTGCCGCCGCCCACGTCCCGAAGGCCGTCGCCAGGAGGCCGACGAGGACGACGACGACCACCGCGGCCGCCCCACGTCGCCTGCTGCCTGCCACCATTGGTCCCCGGCCCTTGCCGTCGCTGGGGGTCCGATGGACCCGGATGCCAGTGTGCAGGTGCGGCCGTGGGGCGGCCGACCGGACGAGGGGTTCCCGCCGATGTGGAGCCGAGTCGGTCCCCGTCGTGATCTGGTCGGACCAGCAACGGGGACGCGAGTCGGCTGTCTGGGCGGTGTCAGGCGGCGGCGGGGACCGGGCTGGTGGTCGCCGTGGCGGGGGCGCGGGCCGTGTCCTTGGTCCACGGCAGCGCGAGGCGGCAGATGCGGCGCACGACCTGGCCGAACTGGCGGCTCAGCGAGCCGGTCGTGTACGGCAGGCCGTACGCCTCGCAGATCGCCTTCACCTCGGGCGCGATCTGGGCGTAGCGCCGGGCCGGCAGGTCGGGGAACAGGTGGTGCTCGATCTGGTGGCTGAGGTTGCCGCTCATGATGTGGAACAGCTTGCCGCCCGTGATGTTGGCGGAGCCGAGCAGTTGCCGGACGTACCAGTGGCCGCGCGACTCGTCCTCGACCTCGTCCTCGCTGAACAGCAGGGTGCCGTCGGGGAAGTGGCCGCAGAAGATGATCGTGAACGCCCACAGGTTGCGGACGAGGTTGGCGGTCGCGTTGCCGGCGAACACCAGCGGGGCGATCGGGAAGGCCAGCAGCGGGAACGCGACGTAGTCCTTCAGCGCCTGCCGCTTCGCCTTGTGGCGGATGAGCCGGGCGAACTCGGACACGTCCTCCCACTGGGTCTTGCCCGAGCGCAGGTTCTCGACCTCGAGGTCGTGCAGCGCGACGCCCCACTGGAAGAACGTGGCGAGCAGGAAGGCGTAGACCGGGTTGCCGAGGTCCTTGGGCTTCCACTCCTCGGCGTCGGTCATGCGCAGCACGCCGTAGCCGATGTCGCGGTCCTTGCCGATGACGTTGGTCCACGTGT
>JBFJMP010000084.1:0-8275 GCA_041633895.1 Nitriliruptoraceae bacterium | reverse complement strand
GGACCAGCGCCTCCAGTCGTGCCTGCGACCTGGCGATGTCGGCTGCGGCCTCGTCGTTGGACAGCGACGACAGGTCCTCGTGGTACTCGGAGTGGTTGGACAGGTCGAAACCGTGCTCGACGAGGTAGGTGAACTTGGCCGCGATGAGGTCGTCGCCCGACTCGCGGAACGGCACCGGCCAGTAGAAGGCGAAGACGGCGCGCGCCCGCCACGTCGGGTCCGTCGCCTCCATGGCCTCGAGGATCCCGACGACCGAGTCGGGATGCGGAGCGCCGTCGTCACCGAAGAACAGGTGCTCCTTGTAGGAGTCGTCGAAGGTCAAGAGGACCGGGGAGGTACCGGCCGGGATCGGGAAGGTGCCGGACACGAACTCGTCCACGGAGATCGGTCGGTACCCGCGGTCGTACAGGTCCTGCAGTTGCGCCCGGAACACCGGCAGTGCCGTCTTGTAGTCGGCGGTCGTGTCCTGGATCTCGTGCCACTCGGCGACGAGCACGCGGCCCAGTTCGTTGACGCGCATGCCGACGAGTTCCTCGTCGCTCAGGGCCACCGCCGGTGTGTCGGTCGCCTCGTCCGCCGCGGGGGTCGACCTCGACGGGGTCGGCTCCGGGGTCGATGTCGTGTCCGGGGTCGGCGCGTCGGTCGCGGGCGTGGCGTTGGGGGAGTTGGGTTCGTCGGTCGACGGCGCGTCCGACGAACAGGCGGACGCGAGCAGCGCGAAGGCGAGGACCGTCGTCGTCAGGCGCCTCACGCCGCGTCCTCGGCCTCGGTCGCGGTCTCGGACGGCTCGGGTGACTCGGACTCGGCCGCCGAGCCCATCTCCGACGGCTCGGGCGTCGGCTCGTCGACGATGAGTTCGCCGTGCTCGTCGATCGGGAGCTGACGGATCCGCTGCTTGGCGCCACCGACGATGGTCTCGTCGCGCACCCACGGCGTCGCACGTGGCTCCAGCGTGGGTTCGAGGGCCTCCACCGAGTAGGTGTTGCCGGCGTTCCAGAGCAGCCAGGACTCGATGCCGCGGTCGTAGGTCGCCTCGATCTGGGCCCGGACGCGGTCCGCCGAGTGTGGCATGCCCGCGGCTCCCAACCACGGCGACCCGAAGTCCTCGAGCCAGGGCCGGATGCCCACGTCGAGCCCCTGCGAGCGGACCTGGGCCTCCTCCATCGAACCGATCAGGGTCTCGCGCGGGTAGCGAACCGGGTGGCCGTCGACGCCGAAGTTCCCGGTGCCGTAGTGCGACGGGTAGACCATCGGCGACATGTAGTCCATGAGGAAGGCGAGGCGCTCCCAGACCTGACCGGTGCCGTCGACGTTGTGCTCGTAGTTGTAGAGCGTCAGGCCGAAGACGTCGGCCGAGGCGCGGCCACCGGCGGCGTGGACGGTCTCGACGGCGATCCGCAGGCCGTTCGTGATGACGTCGGGGTCCTGCACGGTGTCGGCCGTCACGCCAGCCGGGGCGTTCTGGAAACGCAGGGCGTCGACCGGCGCATCGCCGCTGTTGGGGAAGCGGACGTAGTCGAACTGGACCTCGTCGAAGCCCATCCCGATCGCCTGCGCCCCGGCGTCGGCGCAGTACTGCCAGACCTCGTCGGCGTACGGGTCCATCCAGATCTCGCCCTGGTTGCCGACCAACGGGGCGCCGGTGCGCTCGTCGATGATCGTCAGGTCGGGGCGGGCGGCGGCGAGCTTGTTGTCCTTCATGCAGACGACGCGGGCGATCGCGTAGCCCCCGAGGTCGTGGAGGCGACGCAGGCGCGGACGCGGGTCGCGCGAGGCGCTCATCCAGTCACCGCCACCCGTCGTCACCGCCATCGGCAGTTCCGGCATGGCCCACAGGAGGTTGCCGTTCTCCTCCTTGACGTCGATGACGAGCGCGTTGATCTCGGTCGTGGCGACCAGGTCGATCAGGTACTCCCAGCGGTCGCCCCAGAACGAGTAGATCGTCGAGAACACGCCGCGGACGATCGGCGTCGCCGCCGGCATCCGGTTCATCTCGTCGTGCACGGTGCGGATGAAGGCGGCGTCGTCGCTGCGCGTCGGCAGTGGTTCGCCGGCCGGTTCGAGCGCGACGTCCGCGCCGTCCGTCGAGGCGGCCGGTGTCGTCGGGTCGGCCCCGTCCGGGACCGCGTCGTCACCGCCCGAGGTGCAGGCGGACAAGGTCAACACGACGGCGGTGAGGACCGCCATCGACCGGTGGAGGGAGATCATCACAGTCGAGGCCCCGGACTGACTCGGTCGGTGCGCCGACACGGCACGATCGGCGACGGGCGCCGACGGTACCAGTGGCGAGATGCCACGCCGGTGGCACGGCTACGATGTCCGATCCCACGCCCCGGTGGTGGAACTGGTGAGACACGCGGGACTCAAAATCCCGTGGCCTTCGAGGCCGTGTGGGTTCGAATCCCACCCGGGGTACGCAGGAGACGATGACCGCGTTTGGCGGTCACCGGCTCCGGGGCAGTAACGTGGGCGGGCACGGCTCGCCCTGTCCCGCGCACCACGCGCAGCACGAGGAGGACCGTGATCGCCGCCACCCGACAGGTCGCACGCATCCGCGAGCGACTCGGACGGACCCAGGACGAGATGAAGCGCGTCCGGGCCTCGGAGCGCGTGCTCGCAGAGCAAGTGGCGCACCTGAACGACGTGGCGGACGACGCCGAAACCCGACACCTGGTCGCACAGACGCCACTCGCGGACCGCGAGTGGCAAGCGGCCCGAACCGACCGCGACCGACACGCGGCCCTGCTCGCCGAGGCACGCCAACACCTGGCGGACCTTCAGGAGGAACAGGACCGCCTGCTGGATCGCCTTCTGGACCTGGAGGAGACGACGTGACGGACACCGCATCCAAGGCGTCCGCCACCGACGAGGGCGCCATCACCGACGACGCGCTGCGCGCCACGCGCGTGCTCATCGCCGAGGACGAGGCACTCATCCGCCTCGACCTGCGCGAGATGTTGGTCGAAGAGGGCTTCGACGTCGTGGCGGAGGTCGCCGACGGCGAGTCAGCCGTGCGCCTCACCCGTGAGCTGCGTCCCGACCTCGTGATCCTCGACGTCAAGATGCCCGTCATGGACGGCATCGCGGCGGCCGAGCAGATCGCCAACGAGCGTCTGGCGGCCATCCTCATCCTCACCGCGTTCAGCCAGCGCGACCTCGTCGAGAAGGCACGCCGCGCGGGCGCGATGGCGTACCTCGTCAAGCCGTTCCAGAAGCACGACCTGCTGCCCGCCGTCGAGATCGCGGCCGGCCGCTTCCGCGAGATGGCGGGACTCGAGGACACGGTCGACGACCTGCAGGGGCGCCTCGAGGCGCGCAAGTTCGTCGACAAGGCCAAGGGCCTGCTCATGGAACGCGAGTCCATGTCCGAGTCCGAGGCGTTCCGCCACATCCAGAAGCAGGCCATGGAACGTCGCATGACCATGCGCCAGATCGCCGAACAGGTCATCGAGCAGTACTGACACGAGGCCGCCGTTCGCGGCGACTCGGGCGCGAGTACCGCCGTTCGCGGCGACTCGGGTGGTGGGGGCCGGATCGGTTGGCGGACTTCGCCGTCTCACGGCGGGTGCGTTGCAGGGTTCGCTTCGCGCTGGAGCTTGGTCACATCCTGAAGATGCCCCAGTCGGCGCGGTCGTGGGGGGTCGTCAGCGCGGCTGACAGCCCCAGGCCCAGCACCGTCCGGGTGTCCGCGGGGTCGATCACCCCGTCGTCCCACAGGCGCGCCGTCGCGTAGTACGGGTGGCCCTGGTGCTCGTACTGGTCCAGGATCGGCTGCTTGAACTCGGCCTCGGCCTCCTCGGACCAGGTCTCGCCCCGTGCCTCGAGGCCGTCGCGACGCACGGTCGCCAGCACGTTCGCCGCCTGCTCGCCCCCCATCACCGAGATCCGTGCGTTGGGCCAGGTCCACAGCATCCGGGGGCTGTACGCCCGTCCGCACATCGCGTAGTTGCCCGCCCCGAACGACCCGCCGATGACCACGGTGAACTTCGGCACGGACGTGCAGGCCACGGCGGTGACCATCTTCGCCCCGTCGCGGGCGATCCCGCCCGCCTCGTAGTCGCGGCCGACCATGAACCCGGTGATGTTCTGCAGGAACACCAGCGGAATCCCGCGCTGGTCGCACAACTGGACGAAGTGCGCGCCCTTGCGTGCCGACTCCCCGAACAGGATGCCGTTGTTGGCCACGATCCCCACCGGGAACCCGTGGATGCGCGCGAACCCGGTCACGAGGGTGTCTGCGTACAGCGGCTTGAACTCATGGAACCGTGACCCGTCGACGATCCGAGCGATGACCTCGCGGACGTCGAAGGGCTGCCGTGGGTCGGACGGCACGATGCCGTAGAGCTCCTCGACGTCGAAGGCCGGCTCCTCCGACTCGACGGCGTCGACGGCGACCGATGTGGTCCAGTTGAGGTTCGCGACCGCATCGCGTGCCAACTGCAGGGCATGGCGGTCGTCGACCGCGAGATGGTCCACCACGCCCGAGGTGCGCGCGTGGAGGTCACCGCCGCCGAGGTCCTCCGCCGACACGACCTCGCCGGTTGCGGCCTTCACCAGTGGCGGACCCCCGAGGAAGATCGTGCCCTGCTCGCGCACGATGATCGTCTCGTCGCTCATCGCCGGGACGTAGGCGCCCCCCGCCGTGCACGAACCCATGACGACGGCGATCTGGGGGATCCCGGCGCCGGACAGGTTGGCCTGGTTGTAGAAGATCCGGCCGAAGTGGTCGCGGTCCGGGAACACCTCGTCCTGGCGTGGAAGGAAGGCTCCACCCGAGTCCACGAGGTAGATGCAGGGGAGTCGGTTCTCGAGCGCGACCTCCTGCGCACGCAGGTGCTTCTTGACGGTGATGGGGTAGTAGGTGCCGCCCTTCACCGTCGCGTCGTTGGCGACGATCATGCAGGTCACGCCGCTGACCCGGCCGACCCCTGTGATGATCCCCGCCCCGGGCGCATCGCCGTCGTACATGCCGTGTGCGGCCATCGGCGAGAGCTCGAGCAGCGCGGTGCCCGGGTCGATCAGCGACTCGACGCGCTCGCGCGGCAGCAGCTTGCCCCGTTCGACGTGGCGGGTCCGCGACCGCTCGGGGCCACCCAGGGCCGTGGTCGCGAGCACCTCGTGGAGGTCGGCGGCCAGGGCGCGGTGGTGGGCGGCGCGCTCGCGGAAGTCCGACGACGTCGGGTCGAGGGCGGACGTGAGGACCTGCACGACGTTCTCCGGGGCGACGGGGCGACGGCCAGCCTAGGGTCACGCCTGCTGCTGACGGGTCGTCACATCCAACGAGGACTTCCGCGTACCCGTGAGTATGCTGCAGCGCAGGACTCTGGAGGGGGACTCATGACCCGCACGCGCTTTGCCGCCGCACTCGTGACCGCGTTGCTCGCCGGCACGATGCTCGCACCGGCAGCCCTCGCCCACGAGGAACGCCCCTCGGTCTTCCCTCCGAGCGACAGCGAACGGCGCGCGCCGGAGTACCGCGAGTTCTCCGAGGACACCCCGCACGTCGTGGTGTGCAAGCCGGACAGCGAGGCGCGCATCAACGCCATGGAGGACGAGGACGTGAAGGCGTTCAACCTCCAGCTGCTCGCCCACGGCTGTGACCACGAGCACCTCCAGGCCGCGGTCGACGACATCGAGGCCAACGGCGTCGCGGGCACGAACGTCTACCTGCTCCCCGGCGAGTACCGCGAGGAACCGTCGATCAACCACCCGTGCATGGCCGACTACGAGGGCCACGAGGGTGCCTACGAGTACGAGGACGTCATCGCGTGCGGTGAGGTCATCAACCTCGTGACCATCAACGGCGACGACCCCGAGGACGAGGACATCGCCTGCGACAACGCCCTGTGTGACCTGCAGGTCGAGGGCACCGGCGAGACCCCCGAGGACGTGATCTTCATCGGCGGCTTCGACGAGTCGGGTGACTGGATCAAGCACAACGGCATCAAGGCCGACCGTGCGGACGGGATCTACTTCCGCAACTTCACCGCCGAACTGTTCCGTGAGAACGCCGTCTACATCCACGAGACGACCGGCTACCGGATCGACAACGTCATCGCCCGCAAGAACGACCTCTACGGGATCCTGACGTTCACGTCCGACCACGGGATCATCGAGAACTGCGACACGTACTTCAACGGCGACTCGGGCATCTACCCGGGTTCGGCGGCCGAGGTGAACGGCGACAACACCGAGACCGGGCCGCTGGAGCGCTACGCGGTCGAGATCCGCAACTGCCGCAGCCACCACAACGCGCTCGGGTACTCGGGCACGGCTGGCAACTCGGTGTGGATCCACGACAGCGAGTTCTTCGACAACGGCGCCGGCATCGTGACCGACTCGTTCGTCGGCGGCCACCCGGGCATGCCCCAGGACCACCTCTGGATCGAGAACAACCGCATCTACCGCAACAACAACAACTACTACGCCGAGTACATCCACTCCGGCAAGTGCTCCGGCATGCCGGGGGAGCGTGGCTACGAGGACGGCACCGTGTGCCCGGCCTTCCCCGTTCCCGTCGGCACCGGGATCATGATCGCGGGCGGCAACTACAACTTCGTCAACAACAACCTCATCTACGACAACTGGCGCAGCGGCGCGATGCTGTTCTACGTGCCGTCGATCCTGCGCAGCAGCGCGATCGGGAACCCGACGGCGCCCCTGACCGACACCGAGGCGGCCCTCCAGCCGTTCACCGAGGACGAGGTCAGCAACGGCAACTGGTACACCGAGAACCACCTCGCCGAGCACCCGTCGGGTGCCTTCCAACCGAACGGCGTCGACTTCTGGTGGGACGGCCAGGGCATCGGCAACTGCTGGCAGGACAACACGACCGCCGGCGACGGCGTGACCACCAACCCCGAGAACCTCACCGGGATCCCGGACTGCAGCATCGGCTCGTTGAACCCGCTGCCGAACCCGCTGGGCTCCGCCCTGCTGGTGCCGTGCGCGGTCTACGACCGCGAGGACAACCCGGACCCCGAGTTCTGTGACTGGTTCGACTCGCCGGCCGAGCCGGCCGGGCGCGTCGCTGCCGCGGACGACCCGATCGGTGGGCCGACGGGCGGTGGCTTCGAGCCGTCCCCGGACGACGGGCACGATGACGATGACGACGGCGACGGCGACGGTGGCGCGGCCGGTGGCGACAGCAGTGGTGGCGGTTCCCTGCCGGCGACCGGTGGTGGCATCGCCCTGGCCGTGACCGGCCTCGGGCTCATCGGCCTGGCCGGCGGGCTGCGACGTCGCCAGTACATGCAGCGCCTGCCGTTGCTGCCTGCCTGAGGAACCGCGTCGGCGTCCGTGTGCGGTGGGTAGCGTCCGCGCATGGACGCCCACGAGGTCGAACGCCTGCGCCGCGACTGCTCGCGTGCGCTCGCGTGGCACGGGAACCGGTCACCCGGCGAGATGCTCGCGGACGTCGGTGACGCGATCGTCCCGGATCGCTACGGCGAGGGTGGTGTCGTCGAGGAACTCGAGCAGGAGGTCGCGGACCTGCTCGGGATGCCGGCAGCGGTGTTCATGCCCAGCGGGACGATGGCCCAGCAGATCGCCTTGCGCATCCACGCCGACGACCTGGGCCCCCGCACGGTCGCGTTCCACCCGGCCTGCCACCTCGACGTCCACGAGGCGGGTGCGTACGAGCGCCTCCACGGACTCGTGGGACGGCCCGTGGGCTCTCGGGACGGGCTCCTGACCGCGGCAGCCCTGGTCGCCGTGGCCGAGCCACTGGCAGCACTGCTCATCGAACTGCCCCAGCGTGATCTCGGGGGCGCGCTGCCCACGTGGGAGGACCTCACGGCGCAGGTGGAGTGGGCGCGCGAGCGAGGTGCCGCGGTGCACCTCGACGGGGCGCGGCTGTGGCAGTGCGGGCCGGCATACGACCGTCCGCTCGCCGAGGTGGCGGGCCTGTTCGACAGCGTGTACGTGTCGTTCTACAAGGACCTCGGTGGGCTCGCAGGGTGCTGCCTGCTCGGCACGCCCGACCTCGTTGCTCGGGCTCGGGAGTGGCGTCGACGCCACGGTGGCACGTTGTTCGCGATGTGGCCCCACGCCGCCTCGGCCCTGTCCGCCATGCGCCTCCGGCTGCCGCGGATGGCCGCCTACCGCGACCATGCCCTGGCGATCGCGGCGGCACTGGACGACCTCGAAGGTGTCCGAGTCACGCCGAACCCGCCCCAGACCTCGATGATGCACCTCCATCTGCGCACGACGGCCACCGCGTTCGAGGCGGCGGTGCGGCGGGTGGCCGCCGAGCACGACATGTGGACGTGGCCGG
>JBFJMP010000083.1:0-8382 GCA_041633895.1 Nitriliruptoraceae bacterium | reverse complement strand
GTGCGCTGCTGCTGGTCACCCACGACGACGGGCTCGCGGCCGCGGTCGCCACCGCCACGTGGCGGGTCCAGCGGGAGCGCGACGGCGCACGGGTCTACGTTGGCGCCGACGCCGTCGACGAGGCCGAGCCCACATGACCAGCAGCCGGGACGACGCCGCGGCGCGCGACATGGGTGGGATCGCCCGCCCCGACCGCTTCGCGCTGCCGGACGGCGTCGTCTACCTGGACGGCAACTCGTTGGGCCCGCCGCCACGCGGGGTGGTCGAGCGGATCCACGCCGTCGCGGCCGACGAGTGGCGGGACGGGCTGATCGGCAGTTGGAACGACGCCGACTGGGTGGGCCTGCCGGGGCGGACCGCGGCGCGCATCGCCCCGCTGGTCGGCGCAGCTCCCGGCGACGTGGCCGTCGCGGACTCGACGTCGGTGAACCTGTTCAAGCTCGTCGGGGCGGCACTGGTCGCACGCCGGGGTCGCACGACCGTGGTCGTGGAGGACGGCGGCTTCCCGACCGACACGTACGTCGCCCGCGGGCTGGCCGGCCTGCGCGGCCTCGGCGAGGTGCGGGTGGTCGCGACCGCGGATCTCGTGGACGAGGTCGCCCGCCCCGACGTCGCCGTGGTCGTGCTCGCGCACGTCGACTACCGCAGCGGCCGGCGCCACGACGTGGACGCCGTCACGACGGCCGCACACGGCGGCGGGGCGTGGGTGCTGTGGGACCTGTCGCACTCGGCCGGGGCGCTGGACGTCGACCTCGCGGGCTGGGGCGCCGACCTCGCCGTCGGCTGCACCTACAAGTTCCTCAACGGCGGGCCGGGCGCCCCCGGGTGGCTGTGGGTGCACCCCGACCACGCGCCCGACCTCCGCAACCCGGTGGCCGGATGGTTCGGCCACGCACGTCCGTTCGACTTCGCCGACGAGTACGTGCCGGCACCGGGCGCCGCGCGGTTCGCCGCCGGCACGCCGGGCATCCTGGGCCTCGCGGCCGTGCACGAGGCGTTGGCCGTGTTCGGCGACGTGACCCCGGGGGAACTCGATGCCGCCGCGCGCAGCCTGACGTCGTACGCCATCGAGCTCGTCGAGGCGCGGTGCGCCGGGCTCGGCCTCGAGATCGCCTCGCCGCGCGACCCGGCGCACCGCGGGGCGCAGGTCAGCCTGCGCCACCCCGAGGCGTACGCGGTCGTCCAGGCCCTGATCGCGCGCGGAGTGGTCGGCGACCACCGGCCCCCGGACGTCGTCCGCCTCGGGTTCGCCCCGCGCTACATCCGCCATGTCGACGTGTGGGACGCCGTCGAGGCACTGCGCGACGTGCTCACCTCGCAGGCCCACCGGGCGCCGGAGTTCCGTCGTCAGCGCACCGTCATCTGACGAGCACGCGGATGTCGCCGACCAGGTCGACGGTCGCCACGCCGACCAGCACCGTCGCCGCCACCCGCAGCACGTTCAGGAACCAGTCTGGCACCGGATGGCGTCGCGCCCCGTAGCTCTGTTGCATTGCGCGTACGACGAAACCGCCGAACACGACGGGCAGCGCGGGGAATGCCGGCAGCAAGGCGAACAGCGACAGCAGGCGCACACGCCCGCCGGTCAGGAACCACGAGTCGTCGTCGACCCACCGGTCGCCCACCAGCGTCATCGCCAGCCCGCACAGTCCGGGCAACAGCACGAACAGCGCGATCGCCAGTTCTACGGGCTCGAGCACATGGAAGTCGATGCCGTCCTGGTGGACGAGCCCAGCGCCGATCACGACGGCCGGTCCGACCGTCAGGGTAAGCAGTTGGAACCAGCGCGGACCGAACCGGAGCGGTCCGATCGCCAGCCACACCAACCCACCGACCACGCCCAGTGCTGCGGTGAGCACGACCAGTCCCAGGGTCGACCCGAGGTCGAACTGGCCCATCCGGAAGCCGTCGTCGCTGATGCGTCCGGTGACCTCGGGGTTGAGCCGGGCGAGCAGCATCATCGCCAGGCGGCCGCCCACGCCGCCGACGATCCCACCGACGACCAACCCGGCCGTGGCCGCAGCGCCCATGCGTCGCAGGTCCCGTTCCAGCCACGCGTTCGGGCGCGCTCCGTCCAGCGGTTGGTGCGGGCTCGGATGGGACACCGTGGAGGCCATGCGTGTGCCTGTCGACATCCCAGTGTGGAACGAATGCGCCGGCGCGGCCAGTGGCAGCGGGAATGCGGGACCGAGCGCTCTCGTTGAATACTCAACAGATGCGTATGCAACGATACGCCCCCTCGCACCGCAGGAAGGACCACACGTGAACGACTTCAACCAGCAGGTCATCGACGAGTTCCGCGCGAACGACGGCAAGGTCGGTGGTCCCTTCGAGGGCGCGCCGATGATCCTCGTCCACCACACCGGGGCGAAGACCGGCACCGAGCGCGTCGCGCCGCTGATGCACCAGCCGCTCGACAACGGGTGGGCCATCTTCGCGTCGAAGGCCGGCGCCCCGACCCACCCGCACTGGTACCTCAACCTCGTCGCGAATCCCGAGACCACGGTCGAGGTCGGCAGCGACACCGTCGAGGTCGTGGCCCGCGTGGCGGAGGGTGACGAGCGCGAGACGATCTGGGAGCGCCAGAAGCGTGAGTGGCCGCAGTTCGCGGGCTACGAGGAGACCGCCGAAGGTCGCGAGATCCCGGTCATCGTCCTCGAACCGACTGCCTGAGCAGACCGGCACCACACCACCGACGCGCGGGCTACAGGCCCGCGCGTTCGCGTACGGCCGCAGCCAGGCCCTCGAGGTCGCCGACCGTGACGGTCAGGCCCGGATGGATGCGCGCCGGGGCGAGGGCCTTGACCGGCTCGTGGAAGCACAGGCACACGCCGCCGACGGTGTTGGAGCCGAAGCTCGCGCCCCGGTCCTTCATGGACCCGCGCGCCCCGATGGCCTTGATGGCCGTGTAGTCGCGCGTGATCTGGACGTCCTTGACGTTGTCCAGGGACGTGGAGCAGCGGAACCGACCGAAGCGCGCGCTGAAGCGCTGGTCGGTGAGCAGCACGTGGCTGTTCTCCGGGGTCGCCCCGAACACGACCTTGAGCAGGCGCGCGTAGCGGGGGTCGAAGTCGAACGAGAAGGTGAGGTCGGTGTCCGTCATGCCCTGAACGGTAGCGGCGTGGACACCGGCCCCCCGTCTAGCGTGCGTGGTCGATCGTCCAGTCGCCCGCCGCCGCCCGAAGGACCTGCCGACATGAGCGAACACCTGAGCTCGTCCCAGAACCGCTCGCACGTCGCCGCCGTCGTCATGGCCGCCGGCAAGGGCACCCGGTTCCGCTCCGACCTGGCCAAGGTGCTGCACGCCGCGGCGGGTCGCAGCCTGCTCGGCCACATCCTCGAGGCGGTCCGACCGCTCGGCCTCGGACAGGTCGTCGTGGTGGTCGGGCACCAGGCCGACGACGTCGAGGCGGCCGCTGTCGCGGCAGGCATCGACGGGTTGTCGGTGGTCGTCCAGTCACCTCAGAACGGCACCGCCCACGCGGTCGAGGTCGCCGTCCCGGCGTTGGGCCCCGACATCACGAAGGTCATGGTCCTCAACGGCGACGTCCCGTTGCTGACCTCCGCGACGCTGGCTGGCCTCGCGGACACGCCGACCGGGCAGGCGGCGATGCTGACGGCGGTGCTGGACGATGCGACCGGATACGGCCGGATCCTGCGCAGCCCGGACGACGGCAACGTCGTGTCCATCGTCGAGCACCGCGATGCGACGGCCGCCCAGCGTGAGGTCCGCGAGATCAACGCCGGGATGTATGCACTGGATCGCGATGGCCTCGAGGACCTGCTCGCACGCTGCGGCACCGGCAACGACCAGGGCGAGCGCTACCTCACCGACGTGGTCGGGTTGCTCGTCGAGCGGGGCATCCCCGTCATCGGCACGACGGCCGATCCCGACGAGGTCGCGGGGGTGAACGATCGCGCCCAGCTGGCGGCCGCGGCCGCAGTCCTGCGCGAGCGCCACAACGCGCGCCTGATGGCGGACGGCGTGTCGATCGTCGACCCTGCTGCGACGTGGATCGACGTCACCGTCGAGGTCGGCCCGGACACCGTCGTGCTGCCCGGGTGCATGCTCGAGGGTGCGACGCGGATCGGGGCGCAGGCCGTCGTCGGTCCGCAGTCCCACCTGCGTGACACGGTCGTCGAGGACGGCGCGACGGTGCGCAACAGCGTGTGCGAGGACGCCCACGTGGGCCCCGACGCGAGCGTCGGGCCGTTCACGTACCTGCGCCCCGGCGCCCGGCTCGAGCGTGGGGCCAAGACGGGCGCCTACGTCGAAGTGAAGAAGTCGACGATCGGGGCGGGCAGCAAGGTGCCGCACCTGTCCTACGTCGGCGACGCCACGCTGGGGGAGGGCGTCAACTTCTCGTGTGGGGCGGTCACGGTGAACTACGACGGGACCAACAAGCACCAGACGGTCGTCGAGGACGGGGCCTTCGTCGGCTGCGACACCATGCTCGTGGCGCCGGTCACGATCGGGGCCGGGGCGTTCGTGGCGGCCGGGTCGACGATCACCGAGGACGTGCCCGCTGACGCCCTCGCCGTCGCGCGCAGCCGACAGGTGGTCAAGGAGGGCTGGGCCGCCCAGCGCCGCGAGCGCCAGGGCTGAAGGCGGACAAGTCGGTCGGCCCGGCGGCGTCGTCCGGCGTGCGGTACGCGGCGTCCGCTGGCGTGACTACGCTGGCGGCTCAGCCTGCTCCCGAGCCTGGGCGGTCGATGGAAGTCGTCACCAAGAAGCGGATGATGATCTTCTCCGGGTCTTCGAACCCGGAGTTGGCCCGCGAAGTCGCCGATCACCTCGGCATGCGCCTGGGGTCGGTGAGCCTCGACCAGTTCGCCAACGGCGAGTTGTACGCGCGGTTCGAGGAGTCGGTGCGTGGCTCCGACGTGTTCCTGCTGCAGTCGCACGTGTCGCTGCCCGGGGGCATGTCGGTCAACGACCACATCATCGAACAGCTCGTCATGATCGACGCGCTCAAGCGCGCGTCGGCCAAGCGCATCGTGGCCGTCGTCCCGTACTACGGCTACTCGCGCTCGGACAAGAAGACGCTGGCGCGCGAGCCCATCGGCGCGAAGCTGATCGCCGACATGTACGAGTCGGCCGGGGTCGACCGGATCATGTCCGTCGACCTGCACACCGGGCAGATCCAGGGCTTCTTCGACGACCCGTTCGACCACCTCACCGCGCTGCCGCTGCTGCAGCAGTGGATCGAGGACAACACCGAGCAGGAAGCCCGCGTGATCGTGTCCCCGGACGCGGGGCGGGTGCGCCTGACCGAGAAGTTCGCCAACCAGCTCGGCTCGTCGATCGCGATCCTGCACAAGCAGCGCGACCCCACCCAGCACAACGTGTCGTCCACCCGTGAGGTCATCGGTGACGTCGAGGGGCGCACCTGCATCCTCATCGACGACATGATCGACACCGCCGGGACGATCTGCGGGGCGGCGGCGCTGCTCAAGGAGCGGGGCGCCACGCGCGTCATCGCCCTGGCCACCCACCCGGTCCTGTCCGGCCCGGCCCGCGAACGCCTCGACAACTCCGAGATCGAGGCCGTGGTCGTCACGAACACGCTGCCCATCCCCGAGGAGCGGCGGTCCGAGAAGCTCGTCGTCCTCTCCATCGCCCCGATCATCGCCTCCGCGTTCCGCGCGGTGTTCGAGGACGAGTCGGTGTCCGAGATCTTCGCCGGCGAGAACGTCTGACACGAGGCAGCCTGACACGAGGCGGCTCGTCGGCATCCCGACGGCCCGGCGTGGGCCGCTGGGTTGGCTGAGCGGGATGCGCTCCGAGCCGGTGCTGCGGTGGCCTCGCCTGTGCGCGGCCGGTACGCTCTCGGCACGGCTCGCCGTCACGGCGGGCCGTTCGTCGTGACATCTCGCCACCGCTCGCCCGAATGCTCGTGTCCGCCATGTGCGGGCCGGGAGCGGTGACCGACCCGCGACGACCACTGCGCTCGAAGGAGCAACCACCATGGCTGACCAGATCAACATCACCGCCGCGTCGCGCAGCGACCTCGGCAAGGGCGCGTCCAAGCGCCTCCGCAAGACGGGCCGCGTGCCCGCCATCGTCTACGGCACGGGCGTCGAGCCCACCTCCGTCGACGTCGACGCGCTCGAGATGTACCACGCGCTGCACACGCCGGCCGGCATGAACGTGCTGATCCGCCTCGAGGTCGAGGGCGAGGAGCACCTCACCATCGTCCGTGAGATCCAGCGCCACGCCGTGCGCGGCGACCTCATGCACATCGACTTCCAGGCCGTCAACCGCGAGCAGCTCATCCCCGCGGACATCCCGATCCACCTCGAGAACGAAGAGGCCCCGAAGAACACCGGCGGCATCGTCAACCTCGTCCTGCACACCGTGCCGATCCACGTGCGCCCGCTCGAGGTGCCGACGTTCTTCACGCTCGACCTCGCCGGTCTCGAGATCGGCGACGTGAAGCGCGTCGAGGACCTCAGTGACCAGCTGCCGAAGGACGCCGAGTTCGACATCGAGCCCGAGCGCACCGTCGTCACGATCAACGCCCCGACCATCGAGGCCGAGCCCAGCGCCGACGAGGGCGCGGAGGCCGTCGACGGTGAGGTGCCTGCCGCCGAGGGCGACGCCCCGGCCGCTGACGCCGAGGGTGAAGGCTGACCCGTCATGGCTGACGAGCGCTGGCTCGTCGTCGGGCTGGGAAATCCGGAGGACGAGTACGGAGGGACGCGGCACAACGTCGGGGCCGACACGGTCCGGGCGTTGGCCCGTCGCCACCACCGCGACCTCGAGCGGAACAAGCGTGTCCGCTGTGAGGTCGCGGACGTGCGCCTCGACGCGGACACGCGCCTCGCGCTCGTCATCCCCATGTCCTACATGAACACCTCCGGTGGGCCGGTGCAGCAGGCCGCCCACTGGTACTCCGTCCCGGTCGAACGGGTCGTCGTGGTCCACGACGACCTCGACCTGGACCCCGGCAACCTCCGCGTGAAGGTCGGCGGCGGTGCCGGTGGCCAGAACGGCGTCAAGGACGTGACGCGCGCGCTCGGCAGCCCCGAGTTCGCCCGCGTCCGCATCGGGATCGGGCGACCGCCGGGCCGCATGCCCGCGCGCGACCACGTCCTGCGTCGCTTCAACCCGGCCGAGCGTGACATCATCGACGTGGCGATCGAGGAGGCGGCCGACGCCGTCGAGATGCTCGTCCGCGACGGCCTCGAGCCGACCCAGAACCGCTACCACGCGCGCAACACGAAGGGCACCTGATGAGAGACCGCTTGTCGCAACTCGCCCAGGCGTGGCGACAGACCGCACAGAGCGACCCCCGCATGCCGCTGCGGGTCGGCCTCGCGGCGGGCGGCACGCTGGTGCTGTTCGTGGTGCTCGGCATCGTCACCGGCTGGTGGTTCCTCCACATCGTTGGCGTGCTGGCTGCGCTGACCGTGGCGATCATCGTGTTCGGCCGGGGCGTGCAGAACGCCCAGTTCACCCAGATCGAGGGCCAACCCGGTGCAGCCGCCGCCGTCCTCAACGTCATGCGTGGGCAGTGGTTCGTGCAGCCCGCCGTGGCGTTCAGCAAGAAGCAGGACTTCGTCCACCGCGTCATCGGGCGCTGCGGCATCGTGCTCGTCGGCGAGGGCAGCCCCGCCCGCGTGAAGCAACTGCTGTCCCGCGAGAAGTCCCGCATGGCCAAGCTTGCTGGCGGCGACGTCCCGGTGCACACCATGGTCGTGGGCACGCGCGAGGGCGACGTCGCCCTCGACAAGCTCCAGGTCGAGCTCAACAAGTTCAAGCGTGAGCTGTCCAAGACCGAGGTCCCCAAGCTCGAGCGTCGCATCAAGTCCATGGACCGCGACCTGCCGATGCCCAAGGGCTACATCCCCAACCCCGGCAAGAAGATGCGCTGAGGTTGGGTGCAGAAACTGACCGCAACGGTCACAGTCCGCACCCAACGGGTGGCGCGCACTGAGGTTGGGTGCAGAAACCGACCGCAACGGTCACAGTCCGCACCCAACGGGTGGCGCGCGCCGGCTACTGGCCGGACTGCCAGGCCGAGCCCTGTGACTGCCCGGCACCGTCGCCGAGGTTGAGGTAGCAGACGATCTCTCGGTCCCCGTCGGCCCACGTCGACTCGCTGGGCCACAGCGCCCCGGCGTAGTAGATCGAGGTCGCGTACGGCTCGCCGACGTAGTCGGAGAAGCGTGGGTCGAGGCAGCCCTCGTCGGCCGCCGCGCGCACGGCGTCGTCCCCGGGGTAGGGGCCGTCGTCCATGAAGAAGATCGCGTAGACCTCGTTGTCGTGCAGTTGCTCACACGACACGCGCTCCACGGTCGAGACGTTGAACTGCTCGTCGGTGGACGACTCGGAGTTCCAGCAGTCGCCGACGGCGAGGTCGAAGACCGACACCGCCT
>JBFJMP010000082.1:0-8414 GCA_041633895.1 Nitriliruptoraceae bacterium | reverse complement strand
TCCTTCGCCCTGTCCGACGAGCAGCAGGCACTCCGCAGCGTCGTGCGGGACTTCGCCGAACGCGTCATCGACCCGGCGGCCGACGACCTCGCGGCGACCGGTCGGTTCCCGGTCGAGATCGTGCGCCAGATGGGGGAGATGGGGCTGTTCGGCATCCCGTTCGACGAGGCCTACGGGGGCATGGGCGGCGACTTCCTGTCCCTGTGCCTGGCCATCGAGGAGATCGGCCGCGTCGACCAGTCCCTGGGCATCACGTTGGAGGCGGCCGTGGGCCTCGGGGCCACGCCGATCCACGAGTTCGGCACCGAGGACCAGAAGCAGGAGTGGCTGCCCGAGCTGTGCCGGGGCGAGAAGCTCGCGGCGTTCGGCCTGACCGAGCCCGGCGGCGGCACCGACAACTGGCACGCCACGCGCACCCGCGCCGTCGAGGACGGGGACGACTGGGTCATCAACGGGTCGAAGGCCTTCATCACGAACGCCGGCACCGAGATGTCGTCGGTCGTCACGGTGACCGCCTGGACGGGCGAGCGCGAGATGACCGCGATCATCGTCCCCCTCGACACCCCGGGGCTGACGATCGCGCCGCCGTACCGCAAGGTCGGCTGGCACCACTCGGACACGCGCGAGCTGTCGTTCGTCGACTGCCGGGTGCCGAAGGCGAACACGCTCGGCGAGCGCGGTGCGGGCGTGCGGCAGTTCCTCGCCACGCTCGATGACGGCCGGATCGCGATCTCGGCGCTGGCCGTCGGGATGATCCAGGGCTGCGTCGACGAGTGCATCCGGTACGCCAACGAGCGCGAGGCGTTCGGGAAGCCGATCGGCAAGCACCAGGCCATCGCGTTCAAGATCGCGGACATGGAGGTGGCGGCCCAGACCGCCCGGCACATGTACTGGAACGCGGCGTGGAAGCGTGAGCAGGGCATGCCCTACAAGCGTGAGGCCTCCATCGCGAAGCTCTACTCGTCCGAGCAGGCGGTCACGGCCGCTCGTCAGGCCACCCAGGTGTTCGGTGGCTACGGCTTCATGACCGAGTACCGCGTCGGCCGCTTCTACCAGGACGCCAAGATCCTCGAGGTCGGCGAGGGCACCTCTGAGGTCCAGCGCATCCTGATCGCCCGCGACCTGGGCCTGTAGCGCCGGGCCCCGGCGCGTCAGGCCTGATGGTCGACCAGCCGGGACGCGGCCTCGGCGGCGCGTTGTACGAGGCCGCGGTCGTCCCACGCGGCCTCCTCGACGCGCTCGCTGCGTGCGAGGTCGTCGTCCATCTGCTCGTCGAGCGCGGCGACGACGATCGGGTCGAGGACGACCACGTCGATCTCCTCGTCGAGGTGGAACGAGCGGTGGTTGAAGTTGGAGGAGCCGATGTCGGCGAGCAGGCCGTCCACGGTCAGCACCTTGGCGTGCAGCATCGACGGTTGGTAGCGCCAGATCCTCGCCCCGGCCTCCAGCAGGTCGCCGTAGCGCCGTTCCGACGTCAGCAGGGCGACGCGCTTGTCGGCGTGCGGACCCGGCACGAGGACGTCGATCTCCACCCCGCGTCCTGCGGCGTCGACCAGCAGGTCGTAGGTGACGTCGTCCGGGGCGAAGTACGGGGTCGTGATCCGCAGGCGCTGCCGCGCGATCCGGATCAGGGCCCGCTTGAGGGCGGTCGTGCGGTTCCAGCCGACCTCGGCGTCGCCGCGGATCACCTGCAGGATGCTGCTCCCGTCCCGGTCGTGGGCAGGGAACTGCTCGACGTCGTCGTCCCACAGGGGTTGATGCGTCTCGAGCCAGTTGTCGAGGAACCCGGCCCGCAGCCCGTCGACCGCCGGACCGGTGATCCGGAAGTGGGTGTCCCGCCACTCGTCGGGGGAGCGCGCGTTCCCGCACCACTCCTGGGCGATGCCGACGCCGCCGGTGAACGCGACGGTCTCGTCGCAGACCAGGATCTTCCGGTGGGTGCGGTTGTCGACCTCCCAGACGCGCCAGCTCGGCGGCCGGAACCGTTCGACGTCGACCCCGGACTCGCGCATCCGGTCGACGAGTGCCGTGTCCATCTCGTGGCTGCCGAGGGCATCGAGGAGCACCCGCACGCGCACACCCGCGCGCGCACGCTCGGCCAGGGCGTCGGCGAACGCGACCGCGATGTCGCCGGTCCAGTAGACGAACGTCAGGAAGTCGATGCAGCGTTCGGAGGTCCGGATGGCGTCGAGCATCGCGGGGAAGATCGCGTCACCGTTGCGCAGCACCGTGACCGCGTTGCCCTCGGTGGCCGGCACGCCCATCGTGGCCTCGAGGGTCCGTCGCAGGCGCGCCAGGGCGTCCGCGTCAGGGGGCGTGGTCGCTCGGGTCGGCTCCATGCCGCGCACGGTACACGGGCGGGAAATGGGAACCGCGTGGCTGTCCTACGCTGCATCGACCGACGATGGAGGGTCGCTCCCGATGGCCGATCGCTACACCTCGCTCATGGCGTTGCGCCTCGACGGGCCGCTCGACGACCTCGGCGCGGTCGTCAAGGCCGCCGTCACCGCTGGTGACGTCGACCGCCACGCCGCGATCGGGGACGGGCGCGACGCCCAGGAGGTCAACTGGGGCGGTCGCATGGCCAAGGCCGTGCTGCGGATGGTGGCGGCCGACGACGGGTCGCACCTGCTGCGCGCCGAGGCGTACGCCGGCGGCGAGGGCCTGGTCAACGGCACCACCCGTCAGGGTCAGCTGCTGCAGGGACTCGCCCGCCAGCTGTCGGGTCGGGTCACGGGCGTCGTCGACCTCAGTGCGCAGGCCGACCACGACACCGCCTGGCTCAACCGCATCGCGATCGGGGCGGTCGAGCAGGCCGATGTCATCGTGGCCAAGGACGTCGGCGAGGGCACCCACTGGGTCCACACCCACGGCGCGGCGCGGTTCGACGTGTCGGACCTGGAGCTGTACGGGCTGTCGCGAGGGCAGGTCGACGGTGCCGTCGGGGCACTCGCGCACGTGCACGGGCAGCTGTTGGCGAACGGACTGGCGGCCGACCTCTCGTTGCCCGGCGGTGAGCCGATCTACCTCGTCCCGGTGCTCGAGGCGTGGCAGCACCTGTCGCTGGACTGGCCGGGTGTCGGCCGCGCCGGCGCCGACCGCGGACCCGGGCTGGACGGCCCTCGGGCCACGTTGTCGCTGCGGCACAAGCCGCGGCTGGGGCGGTACCGCAAGGACTTCGCTGGGGTCCTCAAGACCCTGTAACGGCGCACCCAGCGGTCACGCCCCGGCGCGCTCCGTGCGGCCGAACAGCGTCGCCAGCCAGCCGCGTCGCGGGGCCTCCTCGGGCGTCGCCCGGTCCCGTGCCTCGGCGCGGGCGTCGGCCTGCACCTCGTCCCAACTCGGGGCGATGGCCATGACCTCGTCGTCGGTCGGCACCTCGAACCCCGGTGCGTTGCGTCGACGATCGCGCACGGGCGGCTCCTGTCTCGGTCACGCTCAGTGTCGCGCGCGTCGACGGCGTGCGATGTGGGGCACCTGTCCCAGATCGGGCAGCCGTCAGTCGTCCTCGAGCAGGGGTTCGACCCATTCGCCGTCGTCCCCCTCGGGGCGTTCGTCGCCGCACAGCTCGCGCAGGCGCAGCGCCCCCTCCTCGGGTCCGATGGCCAGGATGCGGTCGCCCGCCTGCAGGAACCGGGACGAACGGGGCCGGTTGATCCAACGCCCACCACGGTCGATCGCGAGGATCTCCATGCCCGTCTCCGTGTGCAGTCGCAACTCGGACAGCGTGCGGCCGTCGACGGCGGAACCCGCCTGCACGAAGGCGTCGGCCGTGATCTCGTCGGCCTCCGACAGCGCCTGGGCGATGATCGGGTGGGGGTTGTCGTCGGTCTCGATGACGCGTGTCATCGACTGGGCGGCGTCGACGATGCGCTCGGACGCCGCAGCGAGGTGCAGCAGGCCACGCAGCTCCTCGGGGTCGTCGAGCTCGCCTGCGGCACGCAGCACCCAGCCCTCGAGCCCGTGGAACAGGTCGTCGGAGCGGTCCTCGATGACCGACACCTCTGCGGCCAGCGCCCGGTCGCGCAGCAGGATCGCCGAGTAGGCGAGGCCGACGGCCACCTCGGACACGTTCTTCAGCTCGACCACGAGGTCGACGGCGCGGTCGAGGTTGGACAGCACCTTCGTCTCGGGCGGCGCCGGGATGGCGTGGGGGGTGCCGCCGGCGAGCACGCGCACGGCGTCGACGCCCTCACCCGGTCCCTGCAGGAACAGGACGTCGCGGTCGAGGATGACCTCGTCGGCGCGGGGCCCGTGGATCCAGTCGACGTCGCGTCGGATCGCGATGATCCACATGCCCGTGCGGGCGGGGAGCTCGAGCTCACGCAGGGTGTGGCCCTCGAGCTCGTTCGTGTCGCGGACCTTGACCCTCGCCGTGACCTCCTGGGCGTACCGCAGGTCGTCGCGCAGCTCGCTGGGGACGCCCAGGTGCTTGAGCTGCACGCGGGCGATGTCCTCGGCGGCGTCGGCGATGCCCTCGATGGACACGGCCATCGACAGCACACCGGCCAGCTGATCGGCGTCGTCGGGCGTGCGTGCGGCGAGCATGCACACGGCTCGAAGGTCGACCAGCAGCTCGTCGACCTGGTCCTCGAGGCGCAGCACCTCCCGCCCCAGCGCGTCGTCCGCGAAGAACACGGCGGCGTACGCCAGGTCGACCATGAGCTCGGCCGCATCCTTGGCGTCGACAAGCAGTTCCTTGACGGTTCGTCTTCGCAACTCGATCACCCCACACGGGTAAGGCCGATGGCGCCGACCAGGCAGAGGATGCCCAGCAGGTCCATCGACGCAGTGACTATCGGAATGCCGTGGTTGTCCGGGTCCAGCCCGAACCGGAAGGTCGCCGTCGCGGCGAGGTAGGCGACCGCGCTCAGCAGCACGGTCGCGATGACGCCGCCCAGCAGGGCCGTGCCCACCAGGGCCAGCAGGCTGGGTGGGTCCAGGCGGGCCAGCAGGGCGGCGACCCACCCGACCGCGCCGACACCGGCGAACGCCCCGGTCGCCAGCAGGAAGGTCATCGAGATGTCGAGCCCGGCCAGCTTGCTCGGCCAGGCACGGGGCTCGAGCAGGCCGACGTGGAGCTTGCTGGCCAACCGGCTGGCGAGCATGCCGCCGAGCGACCCACAGATGGCCACGAAGGCGGGGATCAGCACGAGCAGCGCCGGGTTCGTCAGGAGCGTGTCGAGGCGGGTGTCCATGACGACACCGGCCAGCACGTCGATCGTGACCGACAACGTGAGCACGATCAACGACTCACGGATGATGCGGCGGATCGTCGGTTCCTCGGCGCGCGCCCCGACCACGGCAGCGGCCACCGCCGCGATCACCCCGACCGCCCCGATCACCTCGGGCAGGTGGGGCACCGACAGGACCAGCGTGGCCGCGAGCAGTGCCGGCAGCGTGACGAGGTCGCCGGTCGCCGTGATGGTCGGCGCCCCGACGTCGTCCATCGACCAGCCGCGCTCCAGCGACCGGCGGGCCATCGCGACCGTGACCCCGAGGAGCACGGCCGACGACAGCACCCCACCGATGACGGACACGGCCACGAGGTCGAGGATGGGGATCGTCGCCCGGCCGAAGACGCGGGAGGCCACCCAGGCGATCGCCCCGGCCTCGGCCGAGGTCGACACCGTCAGGAGCATGGCCGACTCGATCTGGCGCCCGAGGAAGGTGCGTCGGCGGACCTCGGGCTGGAACTCACCGGTGAGGATGCCGGTCCCCAGTCGCGCCGCGAGGGCCCCGAAGATCGACCCGCGCATGCCGATCGCGGCCGGGATCAGGACCAGCAGGCCGGGGTTGGCGATCAGCGGGTCACGGGCGGCGCCCAGCACGGTGCCGGCGATCAGCGTGGCCAGCAGTCCGATGCCCAGTGCCCCGGCCGAGGCACGCAGCGACCGGGCCTCCGACGACCAGTAGTCGCGCACCTCGGCAGCCGAGAACCCGAGCGCCTCGAGCAGGGCGCGCAGCGGGCCGGGCAGGTGCGGTGCCGGGATGCGGGGTGCGAGGCGACGGGAGGGGCGTGACTCGACCACGACCCACCTCCCACCTGCCACGGTCGTGGCATCGCGGCAAGCGTAGGCCGGACCCGACGTCCGGCCGTGACACGTCGTGGCCCGGATGGTCGGTCGGCCCTAGGTTCGGCACGAGGACAGGAGGTCGTCGTGCTGCGACTGCTGCACATCGTCGGTGACCGCGTGACGGCGCTGGATCCGGACGCGCTGGTGGACGGGGTCCCCGACGAGGGCTACCTGTGGCTCGACATGGAGGCGCCGACGGCGGACGAGGCGGCGTGCCTGTACGGCCCGGCCCTCGACATCGACCCGATGATCATCGAGGACCTGCTCGAGGACGAGCACCTCCCGAAGGTCGACGTGTTCGACGACGAGTTGCTCCTGACGGTCCACGCCATGGCCCTGGACGACGAACGCGAGGAGCTGACGACCTACGAGCTCGACATCGTGCTGGCGCCCGGCCTGCTGATCACGCACCACGTCCGCCCGATCGCGTCGGTGCTCCACGTCCACATGAACATCGAGTCGCGTCACGGCCGCAAGGGCATCGAGCGCCCCGTCCTGCTGATGCACCGCCTGCTCGACACGATGAACGACGTGTTCGTGTCGTTCGTCGCACACATGGACCAGCGCCTCGACGTCATCGAGGAGGACATCCTCAGCGACCCGACCGAGACCACGCGGCGCGACATCTACACGCTGCAGCGTGACGTCATCCAGCTCCGGCGGGTGGTCGTGCCCCAGGCCGAGGTGCTGCGCCGCCTCGGGCGCCAGCCGACCTCCGTCGTCGCCGAGGAGGACCTGGCCCTCTTCCGTGACGTCCACGACCACCTCTACCGGATGGCCGAGCTGTCCGAGTCCTATCGCCAGCTGCTCGACTCGGCGTTGGACAGCTACCAGTCGCGCGCCGACGCCGACCTCAACAAGATGCTGAAGACGTTGACGCTCATCAACGCGCTGCTGCTCCCGATCGCGGTGCTCGCCGGCATCTACGGCATGAACTTCGCGAACATGCCCGAGTTGCGCCAGGAGAACGGCTACTTCGTGCTGCTGGGCGTGTTCGCGGTGATCGTCGTCGGTCAGCTCGTCGCGTTCCGGCAGGCCGGCTGGCTCGGCAACACCGCCGAGCGCAACGTCCAGGCCCGCCGCGCGGCGTTGCCCGCCGTCCTCGAGATCCCCCTGCTCGGGTCGGTGCTGAAGGTGCCGGTGGTCGGGGCGCGCGCCGCCGGGAGGACCCTGGTGGGACTCGTGCGCCGCAACGGCAACGGCAGCGGCAACGACTCCGACGGGGGCTGACACCGACGTCGCGATTCGTCCGTCGCGGCCCACCCGTCGTTGGGGTGGACCCCGGGGCCGGCGGTACGATCACGCCATGGCTGACTACAACGCTCCCGTCCGTGACATCCGCTTCGTCCTCACCGAGATCGCACGGCTCGGTGACCTGGCGGCGACCGAGGAGTTCGCGCACGCGGACCCCGACATGGTCGCTGGCCTGATCGACGAAGCGGGCCGATTCTGCTCGCAGGCCGTCGCCCCGACGAATCGCGACGGCGACATCGAGGGCAGCCTCATGGTCGACGGGGGCGTGAAGACGCCCGAGTCGTTCAAGCGCGCCTACAACCAGTACGTCGAGGCGGGCTGGGGTGCGCTGCACCACCCGGCCGAGTTCGGCGGCGGGGCGTTCCCGCTGGCGGTGGCGAACACGTTCAAGGAGATGCTGAACTCCGCGAACCTGGCCTTCTCGCTGGGGCCGTTGCTGACCACGGGTGCCGTGTACGCGCTGAGCCACCACGGCTCGGACGAGCTCAAGCAGACCTACCTGCCCAAGATGGTGTCGGGCGAGTGGTCGGGGACGATGAACCTGACCGAGCCCCACGCCGGGTCGGACGTCGGTGCGATCACGTCGAAGGCCACGCCGGCCGGTGACGGGACCTACCGCATCCAGGGCACCAAGATCTTCATCACGTACGGCGAGCAGGACCTGACGGAGAACATCATCCACCTGGTCCTCGCGCGCCTGCCCGACGCCCCGCCCGGGACCAAGGGCATCTCGCTGTTCGTCGTGCCGAAGTTCCTCGTGAACGACGACGGCAGCCTCGGCGAGCGCAACGACGTCAACGTCGTCTCCGTCGAGCACAAGATGGGCATCCACGGCTCGCCGACCTGCGTGATGGCGTACGGCGAGAACGGTGACGGCGCCGTCGGCTACCTCGTGGGCGAGGAGAACGACGGCATGCGCGCCATGTTCACGATGATGAACGACGCGCGCCTCGGGGTCGGCCTCGAGGGTGTCGCCATCGCCGAGCGGGCCTACCAGGACGCCTACGCCTACGCCCTCGAGCGTCGTCAGGGTCGCGGCCCGACGTCCAAGCCGGGCGAGCAGGCCCCGATCATCGCGCACGC
>JBFJMP010000081.1:0-8422 GCA_041633895.1 Nitriliruptoraceae bacterium | reverse complement strand
CAGCTCGCGGCCGGCGAGGGTCGTGGGCGTCGTGAGCACCCGGGGCAGGACGGACACCGGCGGGTCGAAGCGCAACGCCTCGGCGACGACGGCATCGCGGAGCGACGGGTCATCCGCGGCGGCACGGAACGTCTCCGGACGATGGAGCAGGGCCGACAGGAGGTTGCCGATGCCGTGGGCCGTGGTCGTCGCACCCACGGCGAACAGCAGCCGGACGTGGGCCAGCACGTCGTCGTCGCTGAACCGGCGACCGTCGCGTTCGGCCGTCACGAGTCCGCTCAGCACGTCCTGCCGGGGCTCCGAGCGTCGGGCCTGCACGATCTCGCCGAGGAACGCGTCGAAGTCGGCGCGAGCGCGAGCCGCGAGATCGGGCGCCAGCGCGTGCGACAACAGCCCCTGCGCCCAGCGGCGCGTGTCGTCCTCGCCCGACGGCGGCAGCCCGAGCTTGCGCGCGATGGCGAGGTACGGCACGACCATCGCGAAGTCCGCCATCAGGTCGGCAGCCCCGCGTTCGGCAACGCGGTCCAGCACGGCGTCGGCGAGGTCGACGAGCGCCCCGGCGTCGAAGCGTTCGATCGCACGCGATCGGAACGCGGGCGTCGCGAGCGCCCGCACGCGATGGTGCTCGTCCCCGTGGGCATCGATGAACGTGTTGCCCAGCAACGGCGCGGTGGACAGCCCGTAGGTGGGGGCGCCGGGGATGCCGTCGTCGTCGCGCAGCACGGCCCGACCCAGCGCATGGGTCGTCGTGACCACCGCGGGCTGCCCGAAGAACACCGTGTCCGCCAGTGGTGCGGCGACACGCAGCGCAGCGAGCGTGTCGTGGAGGTCCTGACCCGCAAGTCGGTCGGTGGCCAGGTCGATCTGGTGGGGCGTCGCGAGGTCGGCGCGTGCCGTGGGCGCCGACAACGCCCCGACACCTGCGGTCGCCGCCGCGGCCGGTGGCTGGAGCGGGCCCATGTCCATGGTCAGTCGCCACCCGTTCGCGCCGCCCGACGATCGCGGAACTCCTGCGACGCCATCACGACCGTCTGCGCGAGGTGTTCCCGCCGCAACGTGGCCTCCACGTCCGGCATGGCGAGGGCATGGATCGTCTGCTTGGCCAGCTCGACGACCAACTGGGGACGACTGGCGATGTCGCGTGCGATGGCCAGGACCTCCGCGTCGAGGTCATCCGGGGCGACGACGCGCGACACGACGCCGTGCCGCAACGCCTCCTCGGCGTCCATCACGCGCCCCGTCAGCGCAAGGTCCATGGCCAGCCCGTGCCCGGCCATCTGGAACAGCCTGGCCACACCGGCCGAGTCGGGGATGACGCCGTGCACGACCTCGGGAAGGGTCATGCGCGCGTCGGTGCTGGCGACCCGCATGTCGCAGAGCAGGGCCCGCTCGAAGGAACCACCGATCACCCACCCCTTCAGCGCCGCGATCGTCGGGCACGGCAGGTCGAGCAGCACGCGGGTGCCGTCGTGACCCTGCCGGATGTAGTCGTGGTCCGTGACACCGTCGGGGCGGATGCCCAACTCGGACGTGTCCCGCCCCGACGAGAAGGAGCGTCCCTCACCGCGGATCACGACACAGCGCACGTCCGTGCGGGCCCGGAGTTCCCGCACGATCGAGAACAGTTGTCGATCCGACGCATCGGTGAAGGCGTTGTGGCGCTCGGCACGGTTGAACGTCACCACGGCGATGCCGGGCTCGTCCCAGTCGAGCAGGACCTCGTCCGACGACCCGTTGCCCACGTCACGCCCCTCGCCTGTGCCGCGAGCCATCCTATAGGGTTCTGACAGGTCGTCAGATGTGACCTCACGAGTCGTGGGAGGGTCGTGGACGTGGATGCACCGAACATGTGGAGGCTGGTCGAGGCGCGCGCGGCGGCGACGCCCGACGCGCCGATGCTGGTGGACCAGCACGGGCGACAGATGACCTTCGGCGAGTACCGGCACGCCAGCGAACGGGTGGCGGCCGGACTCGCGGCCCTCGGCGTCGGCGCCGGCGACGTCGTGTCCTGGCAGCTGCCCACCTGGATCCCCAGTGTCGTGCTGGTCGGCGCACTGCGGCGCCTGGGCGCCGTCCAGAACCCGATCCTGCCCATCTACCGCGACCGCGAGGTGGGCTTCATCGTCCAGCAGGCGGCCCCGAGGTTGCTGATCGTCCCCTCGACCTGGGGCGGCTTCGACTTCGAGGAGATGGCCGAACGGCTGACATCGGGCACGGACACGACCGTGCTGGTCAGCGACGGCGAACTGCCCGAGGGTGATCCTGCGGACCTGCCGCCCGCACCGGACGACGACATGGACGATCCCACCTCCCCGGACCAGTGGGTCTTCTACACGTCAGGCACGACGTCGAGCCCCAAGGGCGCGCGTCACGGTGACATCGCGATCCGGACCGCGGCCCGTGGCATGGCCGCCGGGCTGGACCTGCGCCCCGACGATCGGGCCGCGTTGGTCTTCCCATTCACCCACATCGGTGGGATCACGTGGCTGTACGCCTGCCTCGACATCGGGTTCCTCTGCGTGCTCGACGAGGCCTTCAACCCCGCGACCACGATCGACGTGCTGCGTCGTGAGGACGTGACGCACGCCGGTGCCGGCACGTACTTCCACCAGACCTACCTGGCGGCGCAGCAGGCGCTTCCCGCTGGCGAGGTGCTGTTCCCGAGCGTGCGAACGTTCCCCGGCGGTGGCGCCCCCAAGCCGCCGCAACTGCACCACGAACTGAAGGACGCCATCGGCGGCCATGGGATCATCGCGGGGTACGGGCTGACCGAGGCGCCGATCCTCACCATGGGCTCGGTGCACGACGACGACGAGGCGCTGGCCACGAGCGAGGGCAAGGCCTGCGCCGACGTCGAGCTGCGACTGGTCACGATCGAGGACAAGCTCGCAGGGGTGGACGAGGAGGGCGAGGTCCGCGCCAAGGGCCCCCAGATCCTGCGCGGCTACCTCGACCCGAGCCTCGACGCGGCCGCCTTCGACGAGGACGGGTGGTTCCGCACCGGCGACCTCGGCCGCCTGGATGCGGACGGGAACCTGCGGATCACGGGGCGCATCAAGGACGTCATCATCCGCAAGGGCGAGAACATCTCGGCCAAGGAGGTCGAGGACCTGCTCTTCAGCCACCCGGCGGTGGCCGACGTCGCGGTCATCGGACTCCCCGACGAGTCGTCCGGCGAGCGCGCCTGCGCGGTCGTCGTGCGTGCCGAGGGTGCCGACCTCACGTTCGACGAGATGGTCGACCACCTGCGTGAGGCAGGTCTCATCACCCGGAAGCTGCCCGAACAGCTCGAGTTCGTGGACGCGCTCCCGCGCAACCCGACCGGCAAGGTCGTCAAGTTCGAGCTGCGCGACCGGTTCGCGGACTGATGCGGCCGGCACGCCTCGCAGCCATGACGACGGCGACCCTGCTGGGAGGGGTCGGTGTGGCGTGGGGTGTGTCCCTGGCTGGCCAGCCGCGCCCCGCGACGTACGACCTGCGCGGCCGCAACGTCGTCATCACCGGCGGGAACTCGGGCATCGGCCGGGAGACGGCGGTGGCGTTGGCCCGTGGTGGCGCCCACGTCGTCATCACGGCTCGGGACTCGGCGCGCGGGCAGGAGGCGGTCGACGACATCCGGGCGCGCTCCGGCAACGACTCGGTCGACCTCGTCCACCTCGACCTGTCGTCGCTGGCCTCCGTCCGGGCCTGCGCGACCGACCTCCGCAGCCGACTGGCCGCGATCGACGTCCTCGTCAACAACGCTGGGGCGGTCCAGGCCACGCGCACCGAGACGGAGGACGGCTTCGAGACGACCATCGGCGCCAATCACCTCGGGCCGTTCCTGCTGACCGACCTGCTGCTCCCCCTGCTGCGCGCCGCCGCGCCGTCCAGGATCGTCGTCGTGTCGTCACTCGCGCACCGTCAGGCAAGCCTCGACCTCGACGACCTCATGTACGAGCGACGTCCGTACGTGCCGATGGATGCCTACGGCGCGTCCAAGCTCGCCAACCTGCTGTTCGCACGCCAGTTGGCGCGCCGCTTGGACGGGAGCGGCGTGACCGTGAACGCCCTGCACCCGGGAACGGTCGGGAGCGGGTTCGGTGCGGACGGCGACGCGGGGCCGGTGATGGGCCGGCTGCTCGACCTGGTCCGGCCGTTGCTGCTCGACGCCGAGCGGGGCGCGTCCACGTCGGTGTTCGCGGCCGCGGATGCATCCCTCGACGGGGTGACCGGCGCCTACCTGTCGCGTCGGCGGGTGGTGCGCCCGAGTGCGCAGGCGCGCGATGATGCCCTGGCCGCGGCACTGTGGGAGCGCAGCGCGGAACTCGTCAGCATCACGTCGGACCGTTGACCCGGCAGCCGACGTCGATCACGACCTCCCGCACCGCACCGCCGACATCGGCCTGCTCGGCCTCGAGGTACAGCGTCGCGGTCCCTGCTGCCGCCGAGCCGGGGCGATCGCGCAGTTCGAGGCGCAGGACGTCACCCGACCACTGACCGGGGCCATTGGCGTCACCCCGCCCCCGGAGCACGCGACCCGTGCCACCCACGTCGACCAGGGTGATCGCGACCGCGTGCGGTCCCGTGAACGTCCCGGTCGCGTCGTCCACGTTGTCGACCGCGAGCACGATGTCCACGTCCGGGTCGGCCGGGTCGGCGACGGGCAGGAGCCCGAAGTCACGCGACACGTCACAGTCGCCGGTGACGTCAAGCGCCGTCCCGTCGATGGTGACGGTCCCATGGCCCACGACGCGTTCAACCGGCGCGTCCGCCGCCACGTCCGACGGCAACGCGTCCAGTTCCAGCGCGACCGATGGTTCCGACGTCGTCGCGTCCGTCGGCGTCGTGGCCTCCCCCGTACAGCCCACGGCCACCAGCGCCACCAGGACCAGCGCTGCCACCCCCGCGAGCGGCTGCCTCATGCGGGTGGGTCCATGATGCCCGTCAGCCCCGAGGGCGCGTGCGGGCCGATGTGGAGTTCCTCGAGGACGCCCACGCCGGTGCGGGTGCCGGTCACGCGCATGACCTGTTGGACGTGCAGCGCCGTGAAGTCCCACGGGTCGATCTCGTCGTGCACCAGTTCCTCGCCTGCCACGGAGAGCTCACCGTGCCATGCCCCGTGGCCACGCTCAAGATGGGTGTAGCCGACCCCGCGCATGTGGATGCGCCCGACCGGCTCCAACTCGTGGACGTGGGGGTCCCCGGCAAGCCGTTCCAGGGTCAGCACGGCACGGCGCACGCGTCGCACGCCCGGCGCCCACTCCACGTCCCACCGCACGCCGGTCCCGTGCTCGATCGACGACGGATCGGTCGTGGACCCGCTGCCCACGAGGTCGGCCAGGACCGACGCCTCCAGCTGCCGCATGCCCGACTCGTCCTCGGCCACCGCCATGTGCGCGCAGCCGTCGTCGAACTGCAACGGCGCCCACATCCACCAGAACGAGTGTCCCTCGGTTGGCGGGGCGAGCGGCGTGGACCCAGACAGCGGTCGAACGCCCCACGAACGGTCGCGCGTCCCCGCGACGGCGTCCGGGGTGATCGCCACGTCCACGTCCCCGGTGCGCAGCGAGCCCGACCAGCGACCGAACTGCGTGAAGCGGCAGGAGTCCAGCGTCACCCGGTTGCGGTCCTTCATGACCTGCTGCGGTTCCTGGATGGCCGCAGTGCGCGCCGTGAAGGTCAGGTCGGCGGCGAGGCCGTGCTCCGGCGCGTCCACGTGGACGCGCAGCACACGCATCGGTTCGACCACGTGGACGCGGATCGGACCGATCTCGCACGTGCGTTCGAGGTCGAGGCGGCCGGAGGCGAACACGGACCGCTGGTGGCCGTCGACGCTGACACAGAACGCCGCGTCGATGATCTGGCGGTTCGGGTAGACACCGAGGGCGACCACGAAGATCATCCCGGTGGCAGCGTCGTAGCCGTGGAAGAAGTAGCGGTCGTAGGCATTGCTGTCGCCCGTGACCGTCTGGAGGATCGGCATCGCTGCCTGGTGGATGGGGTAGTCGTCGTGCGCGGACAGCATGACGGGCCTTCCTCGTGGTCGGTCGGGACGATCAGCCCATCAGGCCGAGTTCGCCGGGCGCGGGCAGGTCCAGCACCTGGGCCAGCAGGCGTGTGCCGAGGTGGTTGCGGTAGACGTCGGCATCCGGCGGCAGCGCGCCGTCCGCCATCGACCGCAAGGCAACCCGCATCAGGGTGATCGAGAACCGGACGCCGGCGAACACCAGGTACCAGTCGAGGTCCTGCGCGGTCTCCCCAGTTGCGCGTTCCCACCGTGCGATGAGCTCGTCCTCACCGGGGAAGCCCGGCAGACGCGGGGCGCCGAACACACTCGTGAACTGGCGGTCCATCCAGAGGAACCACGCGAGGTCGATCTCGCCGGGGCCGGTGCCCGCCATCTCCCAGTCGATGACCGCTCGCGGCGTGCCGTCCGGGGCGAAGACCATGTTCGAGATGCGAGCGTCTCCCCAGACGATTGCATCACGGCCCGGGTCCGGCGGGCGGTTGGCGTCGAGCCACTCGAACGCCGCGTCGATGGTCGGCTGGTCGGTGCCGTCGCGCCCCCACGCGAGCAGGTCCTTCCACCACGTGACCTGCTGGTCGGTGCCCGTGACCCCGAGTTCAGGACGGACGAGGTGGTCCGCCAGGCCGACGTCGACCGGACGCACGCCCGCGAGCGCAGCGATCACGTCGATGCCGTGGGCGTAGTGCGCCGCCTGGACCTCGGGCGCCTCGTCGTGCAGCCAGCCGGCGAGCGGGTACGGCGGGTTGTCATCGGGGATGCGCCCGTCAACGTGGGCCATGACGTAGAACGGGGCGCCGAGGACGTCCGGGTCCTCGACATGGGCGAGGATCGTCGGGGTCGGGACGACCTCCGCGAGGTTGCGCATGCACGCGACCTGGAGCGCGAGGTCGTACTCGCGGAACACCGTCTCCCCCGTCGGCACGGAGCGCAGGACCTCGCGTCGGGTCACGCCGTCACGGTCGACGTCGATGAGGTAGGTCAGGGACGAGTAGCCCGTGCCCTCCGGGGCGTGCAGGTCGACGACCCTGCCGTCGTCCCCGAGCCAGGCGTCGTATCGCCGCCGGATCTCATCGGGATCCGACGCCGCCTGCGTCGCCCAACTGGACCGTTCCTGCTCGTCTCCCGCATCCCCGCTCACACAGGCTCCCGTCCGTGTCGTGGTTCAGAGGCCAGCCGCCACCCGTTCCGCGTTGTCGTGCGTCCCACCGGCCCTGGCGGCGAGCACTGTTGCACGTTTCAGGTACAGATGTGCGTCGACCTCCCAGGTGAATCCCATGCCGCCGTGGACCTGGATGGCGGTCTTGGCGTTCTTCACGGCCGCCTCCGAGGCCAGCAGTGCGGCCGCCGCGATCGCCACCTCGGCGTCGCCCTCCGCCCGACCGTCGACGTGGCACGCCGCAGCGTCGACCGCCGCCCGCGCCACCTCGGCCCGCGTGAGCGCGTCTGCGCACAGGTGCTTGATCGCCTGGAAGGACCCGATGAGCCGTCCGAACTGTTCGCGTTCATTGGCATGGCGGACCATCCGCTCCACCGCTGCCGAGGCCAGGCCGATCAGGGTCGCGGCCGTCAGCACCGTGCGTTCGCGTCGCCACCGTGCGGCATCGTCGGGGCCACCGATGCGATCGCCCTGCGGCAGGCTCGCGAGCGCGGCCACCGGCGTCAGCGGATCGAACGGCCGCGCCACGGCGTCGACCCCGAGGTCGGTGGCGTCCACACGCCACAGGCCGTCCTCGTCGACGATGACCACGATGTCGGCTGACGGATGGGTCAGCGTCCGCGCGCCACGGTCCACATCGGTGACGACGGTCGTGCCGTCCTGCGCACCGTCGACGCGGCCCGCGGCGAGGTGCGTCGCGACCAGCGGTCCGGGGGCCAGGGCCGCACCAAGTTCCGTGAAGACGACGGCCGCGTGCGTCATGCCCAACCCGACGCCGCCGTCGGATTCCGGCAGTCGCAAGGCGAACACCCCGGTCTGGGCGAGGTCTGCCACCATCGCACGGTCGAACCCACCCGTCGTGGCGACGCCCCGTACCACCTCGGATCCCAACCGTCCGGCGGCCCACTCACGGATGCCGTCGCGCAGGGAACGTTCGTCGTCGTCGAGGTCGAAGTCCACGTCAGGCTCCCTGTGGCGACGGCGCCGGTCGGGGCTCCTTGGGCAGCCCGAGGATGCGCTCGCCGACGATGTTGCGCTGGATCTGCGACGTCCCCGCCGCAATCGAGATCGAGATGGCGTGCAGCCACCCCCGCACGTGCGGACCCGCAGGGACGTCACCCAGTCCGTCCATGCCGAGGCCGGCCTCCCCGAGCACCTCCATGGCGAGGTCACCCATCGCGTGGCGCACCTCCGCGTACGCCAACTTGAAGACCGACCCACCGATCCCGGGCACCCCGTCACGCCCCGCCTGCGTG
>JBFJMP010000080.1:0-8424 GCA_041633895.1 Nitriliruptoraceae bacterium | reverse complement strand
CTCGACGGGGCGCGCCTCGACGCGGCACTGGCGGACCTGCTGGACATCTCCCGCAGCCAGGCGGCCCGCATCGTCGACGACGGCCGCGTGGACGTGGACGGCCAGCGCGCCCGGCGGTCCCTTCGGGTTGCCTCCGCCGGCGTCGTGACCGTCCGCCCGTCGGACGTCGAGGTCGAGACCGGGGGAGCCGGACGGCCCGTGCCGCCCATCCGCCACCAGGACGACCACGTGCTGGTCGTCGCCAAGCCGCCGGGCCTCGTCGTGCATCCCGGACCCGGGCACGACGCCGGCACCCTCGTCCAGATCCTGCAGGACGCGGGGTTGCCACTCGCCCCGAGCGCGGGCGAGGGCCGGCCGGGCATCGTCCACCGCCTGGACAAGGACACCTCGGGCCTGCTCGTCGTGGCCTGCACCGACGTGGCCCGAGAGCACCTCGTCGAGGCCCTTCGCGCACGCGAGGTCGAGCGCCGCTACGTCGCCCTGGTCGAAGGCCGCCCGCCGGGCCTGCGTGGGCGCGTCGACGCGCCGATCGGCCGTGACCCGTCCAACCGCCAGCGCTTCGCCGCAGTCGCCGGCGGCAAGCACGCCGTGACCCACTGGCGGGTCGCGGAGGAGGCCCCGGGATACACGCTGCTGACGTGCCGCCTCGAGACGGGCCGGACCCACCAGATCCGCGTGCACATGGCCCACGCCGGGTGTCCGGTCGCGGGGGACACGACCTACGGCGCCAGTGCCGGCCACGCCCGCGAGATCGGCCTGCAGCGTCCGTTCCTCCACGCCGGCCACCTCGCCTTCACGCATCCGGTGACGGGCGAGCGGCTGACCTTCGACGAACCCCTGCCCGACGACCTCGCGGGGGTGGCGCGCGGGCTCGGACTTGACCCGGCGGACGCTCCGGACTGGTGACGTGACGTCGGTACCCTCGCCGGTCATGCCTGACACGCCCCCACTTCGTCCCGCGCCGCCGCGCACACCTGCGGAAGAGTCGGACGAGGCCCGCCCCCTGCTCGGCCGACTCGACGACGCCGTCGTGCCGAGGTTGCAGCGCGCGGTCCGGGCACCGGGCACCGGCCTGCGGTCCCTGGACCGAGGCATCGGGGACGGTCAGTTCGCCCTCTTCATGACGCGCCACCGCGCCTTCGCGAGCCTGGTCATCGCCGGGCTCCTGTTCGGCGCCACCGCCGTGCACGCCCAGCGGTTCCCGGAACTGCAGGAGCAACAGCGCCTGGCCGCGAACCAGACGCCGACGTCGGGCGGCTCCGAGGCCGACGACCCGACCCTGCCGAGCCGACCCGTCACGGCCGTCGGGCCCCTCGACGGGGCGCAGGTGGCGCCCTACCTCGCCGAACGCCAGGTCATCGTGGACGCCCTGGCGCCCGACGACGAGGTCGTGGCGGTCGTGTCCTTCGGCGACTACCTGGACCCGAACGAGGTGGCGTTGCTCCTGCCGGACGGGCTCGTCGTGCACGAGGCACAGTTCCAGCTGCCCGAGCGGGACCCCGTTCCGGGCACCGTCGAGGTCGCGGACGGTGACCTCGCGGGCGCGGTTGGTCGCCACATCGACCTGCTGATCGCCCAGCTGCGCAGCGAGGAGGGCGAGGTCCAGTCGCTGCTCGACAGCGGGGTCGAGTCGGAGGACTTCCGGGCTGACTACGAGGCGCGCGTCGACGAACTGCGGACCACCCGCAACCTGCTCGCGTCGGGGGGCGAGATCCTGTTCGCCGTCGTCGTGTCCGGCACGGCCGCGGACCTGCGGGAGCTGGCCGACGAGGAGGCGGTCCGATTCGTGGACGCGACGACCGGCACGGTCGACGTCGACACCGCCACCTTCTACGGCATCCTGCCGACCGATCGCGAGCGCTTCTCGTACGGGCGACCGGTCTGAGCGCCGCGTCGGGCAGACCCTGCTCGGTCGGCTCGACGGCCGGTGCTACCGTCGGGCGCGTTCGCATGTGGAGCACCTTCCCCGCACATGCGGACACCGATCGACCCGCGCGGGCGACCTCGCACGGCCATGTGGCCGGTGCCGTGGCCCCGCCGGACGGCCGTTGCCGGCCGCGCCGACGCCGACCTCTTCCGGGGAGGACCCTGTGACCTCGACGACCGACACACCGTCGTCCGACGGGTTCGTGCACCTGCACGTGCACACCGAGTACTCGATGCTCGACGGGGCGACCCGGATCCCGGACCTCATCGGGGAGGTGGAGCGCGACGGCCAGCCGGCCGTCGCCGTGACCGACCACGGGGTCCTGTTCGGCCTCGCCGAGTTCTTCCGGACGGCCCAGCCGACGTCCGTGAAGCCGATCCTCGGGTCCGAGCTCTACCAGTCCCACGGTTCGCGCTTCGACCAGGAGCGCACGCCGCCGTGGACCTCGCCCGACGGGGACTCCGAGGGTGGGGCGCGCTACTACCACCTGACCGCCTTGGCGGCCGACGACACCGGCTACCGCAACCTCGTCAAGGTGTCGACCCAGGCCTACCTCGACGGCTACTGGTACAAGCCGCGCGTCGACCTCGACCTGCTCAGCGAGCACAACGAGGGGCTGGTCGTCCTGTCCGGCTGCCTCGGTGGCCAGGTCAACCAGATCCTGGCCGCCGAGGGCGAGGACGCCGCCAAGGCGGTGGCCGCCGACTTCCGCGACATCTTCGGGACCGAGCGCTACTTCATCGAGTTGATGGACCACGGCATCGCCCAGCAGCGCGTGGCCTTCCCCGCCCTGGAGCGCATCGCCGCCGACCTCGGCCTGCGCACGGTCATCACCAACGACTCCCACTACACGGCCAAGTCCGACGCCGAGGCGCACGACGCCCTGCTGTGCATCCAGACCGGGGCGCGGATCACCGACGAGAAGCGCTTCCGCTTCTCGGGTCCCGAGTACTACCTGCGGTCGGCCGCCGAGATGTGGCAGCAGTTCGGCTCGACCGCCCCCGACGCGCTGCGGGCCACCCTCGACATCGCCGAGATGGTCGACGCGAAGCTCGAGTTCGGGCTCGACCTCCTGCCGAAGTTCCCGTGCCCCGACGGGCTGACCGAGGCCGAGTTCCTGCGCCAGAAGGTGTGGGAGGGTGCGGCCCAGCGCTACGGCGCCCCGATCCCCGAGACGGTGCGCGAGCGCATCGAGTACGAGCTGTCCGTCATCGAGAACATGGGCTTCCCCGCCTACTTCCTGATCGTCGCGGACCTGTGCGAGTACGCCCGCGACGCGGGCATCCGCGTCGGCCCGGGGCGTGGGTCGGCGGGTGGCTCGGCCGTGGCCTACTGCACCGGCATCACCCAGGTCGACCCGATCACCCACGGCCTGATCTTCGAGCGGTTCCTGAACCCGGACCGCAACGAGATGCCGAACATCGACATGGACTTCGACGACCGGCGTCGTGGCGAGATGATCACCTACGCCCAGGACCGGTACGGCACCGACCACGTCGCCCAGATCGTCACCTTCGGCACCATCAAGGCCAAGTCCGCCATCCGCGATGCCGCCCGGGTCCTCGGTGAGGACATCCTGCTCAAGAACCCGTTCACCGTCGGTGACGAACTCTGCAAGATGATGCCGCCGGCCGTGCAGGGCAAGGAGGCGCCGCTCACGCCGCTGAAGAAGGGCGTGAAGTCCGCCTACGAGCTCTCGTCCGAGCTGGCGAAGGCCAAGGAGGACCGCGTCTACAAGCGCGTCCTGGACACTGCCGAGACGCTCGAGGGACTGAAGCGCCAGCACGGCATCCACGCCGCCGCCGTCATCATCGGCGCCAAGCCGTTGACCGAGACCGTGCCGCTGCTGCGCACGGACAAGGGCGAAATCCTCACCCAGTACGACATGGGCGCGTGCGAGGCCATCGGCCTGCTGAAGATGGACTTCCTGGGGCTGCGCAACCTCACGGTCGTGTCGGATGCGGAACGCCACGTCAAGCGCAACCGGGCCGTCGACGCGCGTCTGGACGACCCGGCCTTCCTCGGCGACATGGACGACCCCGCCGTCTACGAGATGCTGTCGACCGGCCACACGCTGGGCGTGTTCCAGCTGGACAGCTCCGGGATGCAGGCACTGGTCCGCAAGCTCAAGCCGACCCGGTTCGAGGACATCTCGGCACTGCTGGCGCTGTACCGACCCGGCCCGCTGTCGATGGACATGCACATCACCTTCGCCGATCGCAAGAACGGCCTCGAGGAGATCAGCTACGACCACCCCGACCTCGAGTCGATCCTGGGGGACACCTACGGCGTCATCGTCTACCAGGAACAGGTGATGAAGATCGCCACGGACCTGGCGGGCTTCTCGATGTCCGAGGCCGACAAGCTGCGCAAGGCCGTGGGCAAGAAGAAGCGCGACATGATGGAGGCGATGAAGCCCCAGTTCATCGACGGGGGAGCGGCGAACGGCTACGACCAGGGCCTGATGAACAACCTGTGGGACCTGATCGAGAAGTTCGCCGAGTACGGCTTCAACAAGGCCCACACCGTCGCCTACGGCGTCGTCAGCTACCAGACCGCGTGGCTCAAGACGCACTACCCGGTCGAGTACATGGCGGCGCTGCTCACGTCGGTGAAGAACAACAAGGACACCAAGCCGATCTACCTCAACGAGTGTCGGCGCATGGGCATCGCCGTGCTGCCGCCCGACGTGAACGAGTCCGAGGGTGACTTCACCCCGGTCGGCGACGACATCCGCTTCGGGCTGTCGGCCGTCCGCGGCGTCGGCGACGGCATCGTCGACGACATCGTGGCCGCGCGCGTCGCCAGCGGGAAGTTCACGGACTTCCGTGACTTCTGCGAGAAGGTCGACGGCAGCGTCCTGAACAAGAAGACGCTCGAGAACCTGATCCGGGCCGGTGCCTTCACCTCGATGGGCCACAGCCGGCGCGGGCTGCTCGCCGCGTTCGAACAGATCGTCGACGCCGCGCTGGCCACCAAGAAGCAGCAGGAGGCCGGCCAGGACTCGCTGTTCGACCTCATGGGTGGCGACGACACCGGCGGCACGGTGCTCGACGACGGCGTCGTGATCCCCGAGGCCGAGTTCGGCAAGCAGCAACTGCTCAAGCTCGAACGCGAGATGCTCGGCCTGTACGTCTCCGACCACCCGTTGTTCGGCGCCGAGCGCCTGCTCGAGGAGCTGTCGGACACCTCGGTCGCCGGGATGCGCCAGCTCGAGGACGGGGCGCGGGTCAAGGTCGGTGGCGTGCTCACCGGCCTGCAGAAGCGCTTCACCAAGAAGGGCGAGACCTACCTGATGGCGACGCTCGAGGACCTGTCGGGTTCGGTCGAGGTCGTGTTCTGGCCCCGCACCTACCGCACGGCCCACGACGTCCTCGACGAGGACGCGGTGCTCGTCGTCGACGGCCGCGTCGAGATCCGTGACGAGTCCGTGAAGATGACGGCCGACAAGGTGACCGCGCCGGACCTGTCCGAGGTGCGCGGGGCGCCGTTGGTCGTGTCCTTCGCGCCGCACCAGTGCACGTCCGAGGCGGTGGGGCGCCTGCGTGACGTCCTCGCCGCGCATCCCGGTCACGTGCCGGTGCACGTCGAACTGCACCATGCCGGGGAGGTCGTCCGTCGCTTCGCGCTTGGGGACGCCCACCGCGTGGCGCGCCGGCCGGGCCTGTACGAGGAACTCAAGGCCGCGTTCGGTCCGGACTCCGTACACGAGCCAGGGGCGCCGCGCACCTACGGTGACGACGCCCCTGAACCGGCCTGGCGGCGGAAGGGCTGATCAGCCCTCGTCGTCGAGTTCGGCAGCGATCTCCGAGATCGTCATCGGCACGTCGCCGGCGACCTCTTCACGGACCGCGAGTGCGTACGTGTTGTTGAACGGCGCAGCCTCCAGCCACCGGATGGCGTTCTGCTCGAGGTCGAGCGCAGCCACCTCCTCCGTCAGGTTCTCCGGCAGTGCGTCGGGGCCGAGCTCGTTGCCGAGGTGGATGCCCCAGCCGGTCCCGTTGTACTCCCAGTAGAGGTCGATCTCGCCGGCCAGCAGCGCATCACGCGCGGCGGCCGTCCCGGCGAGGCCGATCTGGTCGTTGACGTCGGCACCGGCGGCCTCAAGGGCCTGCAGTGCGATGTGGCCCAGCACGAGCTGTTCGTCGAAGTCCTTCGAACCGATCGTGTAGCTGATGCCCGACAGGTCGTAGTCGGCGGCCAGCGATCCGTCGTCGCCGGTGAAACCGTTCTCGGCCAGCCAATCGGTGGCGATGCTCTCGGGCAGCTCGCCGTCGACGCTCGCACGCTCGTTCATGGCCTGCATGGAGTCGAGGTCCAGGGCGGACGAGACCTCGGCGAACAGGTCGCCGACGGCGTCGTTCTCCTGGAACTTGTCGTCCCGGATCGTGACCGACGGGTTGTACGGCGGGAAGAAGCCGAGGTCGTCCTCGACGATCTCGAGGCCGAGGGCGGCGATGCGCCCGTCGGAGGTGAACACCTCGCCGTAGGTGCAGTTGCCGCTGTCGGTCTGGGTGTAGACGACACCGGTGTCGAGGACCTGGACCAGGCCGTCGGGCCAGTCGAAGTCGTAGAAGGCCTCGAGGCCGGGCAGCGAGTCCTCGCGGGTCGAGAACTCGGACTCCACGCACAGGCTGAAGTCGGTCGGGCCGTCGGCCGCGGGTTCGCCGCCGCCGTCGTCGCTGCCGCATGCCGTCAGCGCAAGGGCGCCGACGACCACGGTGGATGCGAGTCGGATGTTCCTGGTGATGCGCACAGAGACCTCTCTGGTCGGGTTGGTGTCAGGTGCGTTCTGGGAGATCGGGGGAGCCGGGCGGGTCAGAGGCCGCGGGGCCGCAGGTACTCCTCGGCGATGCCGCCGAGCCAGTCCACCCCGAGGGCGAGGACTGCCGTGAGCACGGCGCCCGTGTACGTGACGGCGTCGCTGCGGAGCTTGATGCCGTTGTTGATGAAGTCGCCGAGCCCACCGCCGTTGATGAACGTGCCGAGGGCCGCCGTACCGACCACGATGACGAGGGTGGTCCGAACGCCGGCGAGGATCACGGGGACGGCGAGCGGGAGTTCGATGCGCGTCAGGACCTGGCGGCGGCTGAGGCCCATGCCCCGAGCCGCGTCGATGACGTGGGCGTCGACCTGTTCGAGTCCCACCATCGTGTTGCGCAGGACCGGCAGGAGTGAGTACACGACGAGGCCGACGACGACGACCTTGAAGCCGACGTCCCACACGACCGCGAGGATCACGAGCACGCCGATGGACGGGGTTGCCTGGCCGGCGTTGGCGAGGGCGAGCACGAAGGGCTTGATGCGCCTGGCCCACGGTCGGGTCAGGACGACGCCCAGTGGGATGGCGATCAGCAGCACGAAGAACGTGGCCACGATGGTCACCTGGATGTGGGCGATCGTCTCCTCGACGATGCGGTCGCCGGTCAGGATCGTGCGTTCGCGGGCGAGCAGGTCCTGACCGGACACCCACAGCCACAATGCGAGGCAGGTGAGTCCGAGCAGGATCGGGGTCCCGACGAACCGCGCGATGCGCGCGGCACGTGTCGAGGGCTGCAGCGCACCGATCCCGGTTGCGTCCGGGGAGGTGTCAGCGGACGGGAGTGCTGCCATCAGGCGCCCACCTCCGACCGGTCGCGGTCGCGGACGTCAGCAGCGGCACGCAGGTCGCGGATGGTCCCGTAGATGTCGTCGATGTCGACGATGCCCTGCAGCCGCTGCTTGCCGTCGACCACGACGGCGCAGGCGCCGTTGGACGTCAACATCTCGTCGAGGGCGTCGGCCAGCGTGGCCTGCGGTTCGACGAACGCGACGACCGGCTGGCCGCAGTGCTGGACGGGGCGCTCGGCCGACACGCGGTTCAGGTCACGCATCGTCAGCCAGCGTTGGGGGCGGTTGTCCTCGTCGACCACGAGCAGCGAGGAGGCATCCGACTCGTCGAGTCGGCGCTTCATCTCGGTGATCGGGGTGTCCCACGTGGCCTTGACCGGTTCCCTGGCCTGGATGTCGCGCACGCGGCTCAGGTTGAGTCGCGTGAGGGAGGCTCCCGAACCGATGAAGTCGGACACGAAGTCGTTCGCGGGCGACGTGAGGATGTGTTCCGGCGTGTCGTACTGCTGGATCGAGGACTGGGCACCGAGGATCGCGATGCGGTCACCCATCTTGATCGCCTCGTCGATGTCGTGCGTGACGAAGACGATCGTCTTGCCGATCTCGGACTGGATGCGCAGGAACTCGTTCTGCAGGCGCTCGCGGGTGATGGGGTCCGTCGCGCCGAAGGGTTCGTCCATCAGCATCACCGGCGGGTCGGCAGCCATGGCACGGGCGACGCCGACGCGCTGCTGCTGGCCCCCGGACAGCTCCTTGGGGTAGCGGTCGCGGTAGGTCTCCGGCGGCAGGCCGACGAGGTCGAGCAGGGCGTGCACGCGTGCGTCGATGCGGTCGCGGTCCCAGCCGACGAGTTGGGGGACCGTCGCGATGTTGTCGCGGATCGTCAT
>JBFJMP010000079.1:0-8447 GCA_041633895.1 Nitriliruptoraceae bacterium | reverse complement strand
GACGCCCCGTCGACGACACCAGCGGCTTCGACCACTGGCGCCTCGAGGCCGACGCGCCGGGTCCCCGCGTCGTCGTCCTCGGTGGTGTCCACGGCGACGAGACCGAGGGGGTCCTCGCCGCCGGCGGGCTCACTCGCGAACTCGACGCCCTGGCCTGCGGGAGCCTCGACGTCGTGCCGGTCTGTCACGAAGTGGCCTTCGCCGCCGACTCCCGGACCAGCCCGCGCGACGGGGTCAACCTCGCCCGGGTGTTCCCGGGCGACGAAGGCGGCAGCCCGACCCAACGGCTCGCCCACACCCTGACGCACCACGTCCTGCTCGGGGCCGACCTGCTGATCGACCTGCACACGTCAGGCCAGTCCTACGACATGCCCTTCCTGGCCGGCTTCACCAGCCACGACGGCGACCCTGACGGTCGCGGCGAACGCGCGGCGGCCGCAATCGGTGCTGACTTCCTCTGGCACCACCCGGAGCGCTCCGAGGGCCGCACGTTGAGCGTCGTCGACGTCGGCATCTACCTCGAGAGCCCCGGCCACGGCCCAACGGACGCTGCGGTCGTCCGCGCCTACGTGGACGGCGTCCTGCGCGTGCTCGACGACCTCGGCATGACCACGAGGCCCGTGCCGTCCGCGACTGTCGCGTCGCCGATTCGCGTCACGGGGGGAGGCGACCTCGACCGCGACCTGGTCGCGGTGCGCTCCGAGGGCATCTTCCTCCACGGCCTGCAGGCAGGTGTCGCGGTCGAACAGGGTGCGTTGCTGGGCACGGTCGTCGACCTCAGCGGCAGCGTCGTCGAGCGCCTCCATGCCCCGACCGACGGCCGCGTCATGGCGCTCAAGCGACGCTCCCCCGTCGTGGCTGGCGACCAGGTCGTCTGCCTCGCCACTGAGGTCCACCGAGGCTGATCCGACCCCCCATGCCCCGGCGAGCGGCACCCGCGCGCCGAAACGGTCACGGGAACCAGACAGGCCCCGAGGGCGACCACCTCCATGCCGGTTGTGCTGTGGTCTCCCCCCGTCCCCGAGCAGGACTGCCTCGTGCCCGCCTCGTACGCCTCCACCGTCCTCGCGGCCAGTTCCGATCTGCTCGCAGCCCGCAACCAGATGGCCCTGTCGCTTGGTTGGCACATCGTGCTGGCCTGCTTCGGGGTCGCACTCCCCGCCATGATCTTCGTGCTGCACCGACGCGGCCTCCGCGGCGACGCCGATGCGCTCGTGCTGGCCAAGCGCTGGGCCAAGGTGTCCGCCGTCCTGTTCGCCATCGGCGCGGTGTCGGGCACGATCCTGTCGTTCGAGATGGGCATGCTGTGGCCCGGTCTGATGGGCCCGTACGGTGACGTGATCGGCCTGCCGTTCGCCCTCGAGGGCATCGCCTTCTTCCTCGAGGCGATCTTCCTCGGCATCTACCTCTACGGCTGGGGCCGCCTGCCGGGACGCATCCACAGCCTGACACTGGTCCCCGTGATGATCGCCGGCGCTGCGGGCACCTTCTTCATCCTCGCCGTCAACGCCTGGATGAACGCCCCCTCCGGATTCACCCTCGTGGACGGCGTCCCGACCGACGTCGACCCGTTGGCGGCGATGTTCAACGACGCGGTCCTGGTGCAGTACCTGCACATGTTCGTGGCCGCGTACATGGTCGTGGGGTTCACCATGGCGGGCGTCTACGCGTGGGCCCGGCTGCGCGGGCGGGACGACCGACACCACCGGCTCGGCATGGCCGTGCCGCTGGCGTTCGCCCTCGTCGCCACCCTCGCCCAGCCGGTGATCGGCCACTTCGCCGGCAACGGCGTGGCCGACCGCCAACCCGCGAAGCTCGCCGCCATGGAGGGACTGGCCGAGACGACCTCCAACGCCAAGGTCGAGGTCGGTGGCTGGTGGAACGGTGAGGAACTCGTCGGCGGCATCGAGGTCCCGGTCCCCGGGTTGCTGAGCTTCCTCGCCCAGAACGACACCTCCGCCGAGGTCATCGGCCTCGCCGACATCCCGCTCGACGAACGACCCCCGGTCAACATCGTCCGGTTGAGCTTCCAGCTCATGCTGGTCATCGGTTTCTCGCTGTTCGGACTCGCCGTGTTCGCACTGGCGACGCGCTGGCGACGCGGGCGTTGGCCGACGTCGCCGTGGTTCCTCCGTGCCGTCGTGGCCGCAGGACCGGCCGCCGTCGTCGCGCTCGAGACCGGGTGGATCACGACCGAGGTCGGGCGCCAACCCTGGATCGTGTACGGACTCGTCCGCACGGAGGACGCCGTCACGGACGCCGGCTGGGTGTGGCTGTCCTACGGCGTGCTGTTCGTGGTCTACACCGGCCTGACCGTCGGCGCCGTCCTCGTCCTGCGTGGCATGGCGCGCAAGTGGCGGGCGGGCGAGGAACCGCGCGCGCCGTACGGCCCGCCGGAACCGCTGGGTCAACCGGGGTCCGACACGGCCCGCGCGTCGACGCCGGAGGTGTCGCGATGAGCACCGCCGAAGCGGTCGCCGCCGTGGTCTTCCTCGGCGTCCTGCTCTACAGCGTGTTCGGCGGTGCCGACTTCGGCTCCGGTGTGTGGGACCTCACCGCTGGCAATCGCCGTCGTGGCGGATCGGTGCGACGACTGGTCGACCATGCGATCGGGCCGGTGTGGGAGGCGAACCACGTCTGGCTGATCTTCGTGCTCGTGTTCCTGTGGACCGGATACCCGCGGGCGTTCGTGGCGATCGTGTCGACGCTCTACGTGCCGTTGAGCATCGCGGCCCTGGGCATCGTCCTGCGCGGGTCCGGCTTCGCCTTCCGCAAGTACGCACCCGACGTCGGCCAGGCACGCTTCTGGGGCATCGCCTTCGCGGCGGCGTCCGTGATCACCCCGTTCTTCCTCGGCACCGTCGCCGGGGCCATCGCGTCCGGCCGCGTCCCCGCGGACGGCGTCGGCGACCGCTGGGGCTCCTGGACGACGCCCACCTCGCTCCTCGGCGGCGTCATGGCCGTCGTCGTGTCTGCGTTCCTCGCGGCCGTCTTCCTCGCTCGTGACGCCCAGCGCCTGGGGCGTGACGACCTCGTCGCGTGGTTCCGCACCCGCGCCCTCGGCTCCGGCATCGTGGCCGGCATCGTGGCCCTCGCCGGCGTCGCTGTCCTCGCCGCTGATGCCCCGACGCTCTTCGACGGCCTCACCGGTCGCGCCGCCCCCCTGATGCTCGTCAGCGCAGCGGGCGGGCTCACGACCCTGCACCTGCTGTGGCGCGGACGCCACGCCGCCGCCCGGTGGGCGGCCGTCGTCGCGGTGGCCGCAGTCGTCCTCGGTTGGGGAGTGGCCCAATGGCCCGACCTGCTGGTCGACGAGGTCACGATCGCGGACGCGGCCGGGGCGCCCGCCACGCTGGTCGGGCTCCTGATCGGGTTCGCGCTCGCGGGCATCCTGGTCGTCCCGGCGCTCGTCCTGCTGCTCGTCATGGTCGATCGCGGCACCGTGGCCGGCGACGAGACCGCCTGAACGGTCCGGCACCGGCCACGGTGGCGACGCGTTGCCTCATGTCGCCCGGAGTTCCACCTGCAGCGCCAGGGTCGCACCGTCGCGGACGACGTCGAGCGTGAGCACGTCACCGACCTCGTGGGCACGGATGACGGTGACGAGATCGGTCATCCCGTCGACGGTCGTGCCGTCGGCACCGACGATGATGTCGCCCGCCTGGAGACCGCCGGCAGCTGCACCGGTGCCCGGGACGACTTCGCCGACCAGCGCCCCGGCGTCCGCGCCCAGGCCGTACGCCTCGACCAGCTCCGCGGTGACGTCCTGACCGGTGATGCCGAGGACCGGCCACGACACGCTGCCGCCCTCGATGAGCTGCTGGGCGACGGCGGTCACGGTCGTCGCCGGCACGGCGAACCCGACGCCGTCGTTGGCGCCCGACGCGCTGTAGATCGCCGTGTTGATGCCGATGATCCGACCCTGGTCGTCGACCAGCGCACCGCCGGAGTTCCCCGGGTTGATGGCCGCGTCCGTCTGGATCAGCCCGCCGAGCGCCGAACTGCCGTCGCTGAGGGTGCGGTCGAGGGCGGACACGATCCCCGCCGTGACCGACCCGTCAAGGCCGAAGGGTGACCCGATGGCGATCGCGGTGTCACCGACGCCGGGCAGGTCGTCGGCGAAGGTCGCGGCCGGCAGGTCCGTGGCGTCGATCTTCAGCACGGCGAGGTCGGAGGTCGGGTCGGTGCCGACGACGGCGGCCTCGTGGCTGCTGCCGTCGGCGAGGACGACCCGCACCGCGGTGGCGCCCTCGACGACGTGGTTGTTCGTGACGAGGTAGCCGTCCTCGGACAGGATCACAGCGGAGCCCTGGGCGGTGCCGGTCTGGGTGTTGCCGAACGGCCCGGCGGCGGTCCGGACGGTGACCTCGACGCTCGCGACCGACGGCGACACGGCGGCGGACACCTCGGCGGGCGTCATCCCGTCGCCGCCGACGTCCGCACTCGTCGTCGTGGCAACGGGCGGGTCAGCCGACTCCACCGCGGCCGGCGCGTCGTCGTCGAGGACCGCAGCGGTGACGCCGACGCTGGTCAGCGAGGCGACCAGCGCCGCCACGAGGGCGACGAGCCAGAGGCGCGTGCGCCCCCGCCCGTCCTTGCCGTCACTGGGCGCGGGATCAGGAAGCGGCGGCGGGGGTGGGCTGACCGGCAGCCAGGGGTCGACAGGACGCGTCGGTTCGGGCGGACTCAGGGTCTCGTGGGACGACATGCGATGCACCTCGGCTCGGGTGCGACCGATCCTCGCCCCGAAACCTGAGAAGCACCTGAGGGCACCTCAGCCGGGCAGCTGCGCCCGGATCAGGGCGACGACCTCCGGGTCCTCAGGCTCCGTGCGCGGCCGGATGCGCGCGACCGGCTCGCCGTCGGGCGCGATCAGGAACTTCTCGAAGTTCCACTGCACGTCGCCCGCGACGCCCTCGGCGTCCTCGAGCTGCGTCAGCGCCTCGTAGAGGGGGTGGCGGTCCGGACCGTTCACGTCGATCTTGTCGAACATCGGGAACGTGACGCCGTACGTCGCCGAGCAGAACGTCGCGATCTCGTCGTTGCTGCCGGGCTCCTGGCCCGCGAACTGGTTGCACGGGAACCCGAGCACGGTGAAGCCCTCGTCACCGAGCTCGGCCTGCAGCCGCTCGAGCCCTTCGTACTGGGGGGTCAGCCCGCACTTCGAGGCGACGTTGACGGCGAGGATGGCCTTGCCGGCGTGCTCGCCGAGGGTCGTGGCGCGCCCGTCGATGGTGGTCAGGGCGATGTCGTGCAGGCTCACGTGGGACTCCGGGTCGACGGCGTTGAGGCCAGGACGAGGGACAACGCGGCGAGCCTAGGCAGTGATTCCGGCCCCACGTGATCTCGTCGAGTCGTGAGGTCAGCGGAGGTCGGCGGGCACCGCGGCATCGCGGAGCTCGACATCCGGATCCCGGTCGGCCATGTCGCGGGTGATGCCCTCGCGGTGGTGCCGGCGGCACAGCACCTCGTAGGCGACCGCTCCCCCGTCCACGTCCCCGACGACGACCTGTTCACCGTCGCGGACGATGCGTCCGTCCTGGGTGCGGGCGTTCTGGGTGCCGCGCGCCCCGCACCAGCAGCGGGCCTCGACCTGCAGCTCGACGCGGTGGTCGGCCAGCTCGAGCAGGCGCCGCGACCCGGGGAACAGCTTCGTCGTGAAGTCCGTGAGCAGGCCGAAGGCGCGCACGTGCACGTCGAGGTCGTCCGCGACCCGTGCCAGCTGGTCGACCTGCTGCGGCGTCAGGAACTGGGCCTCGTCGAAGATCACCTCGTCGACGGCGCGGCCGCCGTGCACGATCGCCGTGACCGCCTCGTACAGGTCCGTGTCGTCGTCGACGTCGATGGCCGGCTGGGTCAGCCCGATGCGGCTGGAGATCGTCGACCCCCCACGGTCGTGCTTGGTGAACAGCACGACGCTGGTTCCCGCCCCTGCCGCGTTGTGGTGCATCTGCAGGGCCAGCGTGGACTTCCCGCAGTTCATCGTGCCGTAGTAGAAGCTCACGTGGCCCACGGTCCACCCTGTTGTCGACGTGCCATGGTTCTACCGCAGCCAACCACGACGACGTCGCAGGCACCTCGCCCATCCGGGCACGGCAGGCGCCCCGCGCGCAACCCCGCGCTCAGGCGTGGTCCGCGTCCTCCTTGAGGGGCAGCCGCACGGTGAACCTGGCACCACCGGTGTCGCTGTCCCCGACCGTGACGTCGCCCCCGTGGAGGCACACGAGTTCGTGGACCAGCGTGAGCCCGAGACCTGAACCCGGCGATGCGTCGTCCGCAGACGGCAGGCCCTGCTCGAAGGGGGCGAACACCCGGTCCTTGAGGTCATCGTCGAGCCCGGGGCCGTCGTCCTCGACGACCAGATGGACCCACCCGTCCTCCTCGAAGAGACGGACGGACACGGTGACCTCCGAGCCGCCGTGCTTGAGCGAGTTGGACACCAGGCTGTCGACGACGCGTTCGAACTTGGGCGCGTCCACGGGAGCGACGACCGACTCCGCGCGCACCTCGAGTTGCCCCGGCAGGCCCTGGAAGGACTCGAGGGCATGCAGCAGGACCACGGTCACGTCCTGGCGCTGTGCATCCACGACGAGCGTCCCACGCGACATGCGGTCGACGTCCAGCAGGTCGTCGAGCAGGACGCGCAGCCGGTTGGCGTTGCGCAGCAGCCGATCGATCACGATGCGCGAACGATCCGCGGGCAGGTCCAGGCCGTGGTGGCGCAACGTCTCGGCGTAGCCGACGACCGCGGTCAGCGGGGTGCGGAGCTCGTGGGACACCGACCGGATGAAGGACTGGCGCAGGACGTCGGCCTGGCGCAGTCGCTGACCCGCCTCGTGCTCGAGCCGAAGGGCGCTGCGCAACAGGGTCGACTCCCGCCCGTGTTCGGTCACCGGCCGAGCCAGACCCACCGCGCTCACGACGTGCCCGGCATCATCGCGAATCAGCACGAACCGCACGAGCAGGGTCAGCCACGACCCGTCGTCCATGCGCCACCGGATCTGGGTCGGCAGCTCGACGTCGTCGGGCGCGCCACGATCCCACTGCGTCAGCGCATGGTCCTCGGGGTGGACCCGCGCGAGGAGGATCGCGTCCTCGTCATCCTGCGCCCGTTCGAGCGTGGTTCCGAACAGTTCCATGGCGGCCGGGTTGAGGTAGGCCCAGCGCCGCTCCGGCACGTAGTCGATGCGCCACATCGCCTCGCTCGACACGTCAGCCAGGGCACGCAGCGCCTGCACGTCGACCGACGGGCGCGACGCCTCCGGCGTTGCGTCCGGACCTCCCCCGCGATCAGCCATCAGACCGTGATGTCCCCGGTGTCCCGATTGCCCATGAACGGCCACCGGTCGACGTCGACCTGGTACTTCTCGATGGCCTTGCGGACCAGGTCGCCGTCGATGGTCCCTTCGGCGGCCAACTCCGCCAGCACGGTGATCGTGATGCACTCGGCATCGATCTTGTGCAGGCGGCGCAGCGACTCCCGTGTGTCCGAACGCCCGAACCCGTCCGTGCCCAGCACGGCGAAGCGACCCGGGACCCAGTCCGCGATCTGGACCGGCGTCGCCTTCATCCAGTCGGTGACCGCGACGTAGGGACCCTCGGTGCCCTCGAGCGCCTGGGTGATCACCGGCACGCGCGCGTCAGCGGCGTCCGGGTGCATCCGGTTCCACGACTCGCACTCGGTGCCGTCGCGCAGCAGTCGGTTCCAGCCGGGCGCGGACCACACGTCGGCGCGCACGTCCCAGTCCGCGGCCAGCAGTTCCTGTGCCCGCATCGCCTCGTAGATGATCGTGCCGGACGACAGGATGTGGGCCTCGTGGGTGCCGGCCTCGGCCTCGCGGTAGCGGTAGATCCCCCGCACGACGTCCTCCGGGTCGAGGCCCTCGGGCATGGCGGGCTGCAGGCGCGGCTCGTTGTAGACGGTCAGGTAGAAGATGACGTCCTCGCCACCCGAGCGGTACTTGTCCGTGTACATGCGCTCGATGCCGTGCTGGACGAGGATCGCGATCTCGAACGCGAACGACGGGTCGTAGGCCTCGATGGCTGGGTTCGACTGGGCGATCATGAGCGAGTGGCGGTCCTGGTGCTGCAGGCCCTCGCCGTTGAGCGTCGTCCCGCCCGCCGTCGCCCCGATGAGGAAGCCGCGCGCGCGCTGGTCCGCGGCCGACCAGATCGAGTCGGCGGTCCGCTGGAAGCCGAACATCGAGTAGAAGATGTAGACCGGGATCATCACCTCGCCGTGGGTCGAGTGCGCCGACCCGACCGCGTGGAACGACGCCATGGCGCCAGCCTCGGTGATGCCCTCGTGGAGGATGACGCCGTCCGTCGCCTGCTTGTAGCTGAGCAGCAGGTCCTGGTCGACGGACTGGTAGTTCTGCCCCTGCGGGTCGTAGAGCTTCAGCGTCGGGAACAGCGAGTCGATGCCGAAGGTTCGTGCCTCGTCCGGG
>JBFJMP010000078.1:0-8543 GCA_041633895.1 Nitriliruptoraceae bacterium | reverse complement strand
CCTGCATCCACGAGACGCGTGTCGCCGTGTCCAGTTCGACCGCCCGCGCGAGCATCTCGGGAGAGGTGTCCAGGCCGGCGACCGCCGCGTCGGGGAACCGCCCAGCGAGGTGCAGGGTCAGGTTCCCGGGGCCGCAACCGAGGTCCACGACGGTCCGGGGCGCGGTGAGCGGCACCCGGTCGAGCAGGTCGAGGCCGGGGCGCAGGCGCAGGTGGTCGAACGCCAGGTAGGTGTCCGGGTCCCAGGCCATGCGTCAGCCCTCGCTCGCGTCCCCAGTGGGCTCGGTCGCGGGCTCGTCGGTGGGCTCGGCGGTCGACTCACCCTCGGTGGGCTCGGTGGGCTCGGTGGTCACGCCATCCGTTGCCGTCTCGCTGGCGTCCGCGTCGGGGTCGCCGTAGCCCAGGGCGTCCTGGGGGTAGGGCGACAGCGGACGCTCCGGCGCGTTGCCGTGGGTACCGAAGTAGTCGATGACGAACGAGTCGGCGAACAGCGGCGACCACTCGTCACAGTCGACGGCGACGCCCCACGCCCGCAGGGCGATCGGCTTGCCGGAGGTGATGCCGTTGTACTTCGACACGAAGATGTGGCCACCGCCGGTGGAGGTGTAGCCCATGTCCATGCGGGAGCGGACCCAGTCCTCGATCTCGCCGAGGACGCCGTCGTCGGCGATGGCCTCGTCGACCCAGACGATGATGGCGCCGTGCTCGAGGTTGTGGGTCAGGCTGCGCTCGTCGGCAGGGTCACGCGGAGCGCCACCGAACGGCTCGCTGTAGCTGGAGTAGTGCGGTCCGGAGTGGTTGGGGCGCACGGTGGTGCCGTACATCGCGTCGGCGGCCGGGGCGGATGCGATCTCGTGGTGCGTCGAGTCGGGGAGGGGCTCCTCGTTGACGATCGTCTCGCACCCGGCGTCGGCGCGGGCCTGCAGCGCGGCCTCCTGGGAGATGACCGTGGACACGGACTCGCCGCCACCGAACAGGCTGGTGGAGCCGGCCACGAGGACGACGCCGACGACGAGGACGATCGCAACGGTCACGATCGTGTTGCGGACCTGGTCCTTGCGAGCCTGCTTGCGCGCCTCTTCCTCCGCACGCTTGCGCTCTGCGCGGGCCTCGGCCCGGCGCTCTGCCTTCGTCTTGCGTTCCTGCTCGGCCATCGGTCCTGCCCTGTTGCGAGGTGGTGGTGCAAGGTCGTGTGATGCGTGCGGAGGGTACAGCAGGCCCTCTCGCGCACGGTGTGGCGGTCGGGTCAGCGTTCGTCGAGGGTGCCCGTCGTGTCGACGGGCGGTCGCGGCCGGGCCTCGTGGTCGGGGTGGGGATGGCCGACCGCGACCAGGCCCAACGGGAGCCACGTCGCGTCGAGGTCCAGCACGTCCCGGACGACCGGTGCGCAGAACAACGTCGAGGAGATCCACGCGGTTCCCACGCCGCGGGCGGCGAGCGCGACGAGGAAGCCCTGCAGTCCGGCGCCGCCGGCCAGAAGGAACATCTCCTCCTCGGCGCGAGTGCGCCGCGCGTCGGGATAGCGGTGGGCGCCGTCGGTGACGACGAACGGAGCCACGAGTTCGGGCGCGGTGCGCAGGATCGCGTCGGCACGTTCGATCCGCCGTTCGATCCGCTCCGGCGGCAGGGCGTCCAGGGCCAGGTCGGCACGCCACGCCTCCGCCATCGCATCGAGCAGGCGGGTACGGGTGGCCGGGGAGAGCCGCAGGTAGCGCCACGGCCGCGTGTGGTGGGGTGCGGGCGCGGTCATCGCCACGGACACGGCCTCGTCCAGCAGTGCCGGATCGACGGGGCGGTCGTCGAAGGCGCGGACGGTACGGCGGGCACGGACTCCCTCGATGGCGGCGAGCGCCCCGCCCCAGCGGAACATGTCCTCGGCGGCCGGCCGCACCAGGTCCCGACCGCTCCCGTCGCCAGCCGGCAGCCCGCGGACCAGCACGAAGGGCGTGCCGTCGGACTTGGTGCGCACGAGGTCGGACGCCCCGGCCACCTCGTCGGCGACGGCCGCCACCGTGACGTCGAGGACGCGCCCGTCGCGGTCCGTTGCACCACGCTCGTCGCGCAGGGCCGCCGTGCCGGCGACGCCGAGGGCGACGTCGGTCTGGCCGGTGCGCCACGGGCGCCCGAACGTGTCGGTGACCACCACGCCGACGTCGACGCCGGTCCGGTCACGAATGGCCGTGCGCAGTTCGACGGCCGACCGGTCCGGGTCCTCTGGCAGCAGGAGCAGCACGTCCGCGCCGGCGGTGTTGGACGCGTCGAGGCCGCCGTTCGCGCAGACGAAGCCGTGTGGGGTCTCCGTGACGAGCACCGCTGGTTCGTCCGCGACGATGCGGGCGGCGGACGCCCGGGCGACGTCGCGACGGGCCGTGGGGCCGTCGCCGGCCGCGACCGTCGCGCCCTCGGCCTTGGCGACGACCTTGGACGCGATGCAGAGGACGTCGCCGTCCTGCAGGTCGACGTCGTTGGCCGTGCAGGCCTGCAGGACGAGGTCGGCGAGGTCGTCGCCAACGCCCACCTCGGCCGGCGTGGGCAGTCCGACGACCGTGACCGTGCGGCTCACGACCGCACCTCCTCGGCGAGGTCGAGGCAGGTCCTGGCCAGCGCTGCGGCGACGGCGGGGTCGTCCATCAGGGTGTTCGTCGCGCGTCCGAGGATGCCGACCGGCAGCTGGTCCACTGCGTCGGTGTCGACCGTGTCCACGACCCAGCCGTCGAGCAGGTCGGCGCCGTAGTGGCGGGCCACGCCGACCGACGACACCTCGGCGCCAACGGCCGGGAGCAGGCGGTGCGCCATGCCTCGGACGACGCTGCCCCCGATGATCGGGGAGATGCCGACCACCGGTGCAGCGGTGGCTGCCAGCGCGGCACGGATGCCGGGCACGGCCAGGATCGTGTCGATCGACACCACCGGGTTGGACGGGGCGAGCAGGACGACGTCGGCGTCCGTGATCGCCTCCAGCACACCCGGTGCGGGCCGTGCCTGCGCGGCGCCCTCGAGGCGGACGGACGCGACCTCCGGGGCGGCGCGGTCGCGCACCCAGTACTCCTGGAAGTGCAGGTCCTGCCCCTCCTTGGTCGTGATGCGCGTCTCGACCGGCGCGTCGGTCGCGGGGACCAGGCGGACGTCGAGGCCGAACGCCCGCGAGACCTCGGCCGTCACCGTCGACAGGGGGGCGCCCTCATGGAGTCGCCGCGTGCGGAACAGGTGCGTGGCGAGGTCGCGGTCGCCGAGGGTGAACCACCCGTCCTCCCCGAAGCGCTCCAGCTCACGGGCGACCACGAAGGTCTCGTCGGCGCGACCCCACTGCTGCTCGGGGTGGATCACGCCAGCCAGCCAGTAGGTGATCGAGTCCAGGTCCGGGCTGACGTGCAGGCCGTGGCGTTCCACGTCGTCGCCGACGTTGACGATGGCCACGACCTCAGCCGGATCCACGACCTGGACGAGGCCACGGAGGAATCGAGCGGCGCCGACGCCACCAGCAAGGACGGTGATCATTGGACGAGCGACTCCCGATGGGGGACGAGACGGGTCTGCACGCTGCGCGGTTCGAGGTGTCCGCGTGCGGCCCTACGCTACTTCCGGTACTCGCTGTGGGAGACACCGTGGATTCCGTCGGAGTTGATCGTGAGACGCTGCACCGCCTGCGTCCGCGTGCGCTGCGCCGCGCCGAGACCGGGCGCACGCTGACCCGTGACGAGGCCGCGGCGCTGCTCACCTGCACCGGCGAGGACCTCGAGCGCCTGCTGGGGATCGCCGCCGGTGTGCGCGACAAGGCACCGTGGTACGCAGACGGTGCGTGGGGCCGTACCGGCGACGGCCGCCCCACGGTCACCTACTCCCGCAAGGTGTTCGTGCCGCTGACGCACCTGTGTCGCGACACCTGCGGCTACTGCACGTTCGCGTGGCCGCCCAAGGGTGACGTCCCCGCGTTCCTGTCGCCCGAGCAGGTCCTCGAGATTGCGCGTGCCGGCCAGGCCGCAGGCTGCAAGGAGGTCCTGTTCACCCTTGGCGACAAGCCCGAGGAGCGGTATCCGGCAGCCCGCGACTGGCTAGATGCGCGCGGGTACGACACGACGCTGGCCTACCTGCGCTCCGTCGCCATCCAGGTGATCGAGGAGACGGGGATGATCCCGCACCTCAACCCGGGTGTCATGACGTGGTCGGAGCTGTCGACCCTCAAGCCCGTCGCGGCCTCGATGGGGATCATGCTCGAGTCCACCTCGCGGCGCCTGCTCGCCAAGGGTGGCGCGCACTGGAACTCGCCGGACAAGGACCCCGAGGTCCGACTGCGCACGATCGAGGACGCCGGTCGTCTGTCGATCCCCTTCACCTCGGGCCTGCTGATCGGGATCGGCGAGACGCTCGTCGAGCGCGCCGACACGATCCTCGCGCTGCGGGACAGCCACCGCCGGTACGGCCACCTGCAGGAGGTCATCGTCCAGAACTTCCGTGCCAAGCCGGACACGGCCATGCGTGCCCACCCGGAGCCGACGTTCGACGACCTGCTCGTGACCGTCGCCACGACCCGCATCCTGATGGGACCCACCGTCCACGTGCAGGCCCCGCCGAACCTGTCGCCGGGCCAATACGGCCGGATCCTCGACGCAGGCATCGACGACTGGGGTGGGGTGTCGCCGGTCACACCGGACCACGTCAACCCCGAGGCGCCGTGGCCGCACCTCGACGACCTCGCGGCACGGTCTGCTGAGCACGGCTTCGCCCTCACGGAACGGCTGTGCGTCTATCCCGAGTGGGCGACCCGCCCCGACCCGTGGCTGGCCGGTCGCATGCGTGCGCCCGTCGTGGACCTGATGACGCCGACCGGCCTCGCGCGCCCCGGCGCCGTCCCGGAACCGCACCCGTGGCAGGACCCCGAAGCGGAGTACACCGCGACGACGGACGCCATGGAGGCCGTCATCCAGGGGGACGAGGCGACGGGCTCCGCTGCGGACGGCCGCAACGCGCGGTCGGCGCAGGCGGAGGACGACACGCACCGCGCCGTCTTCGGTGACCTCCACGTCATCGCCGCCGGCGTGCTGGAGCGCAACGCCCCGCGGGTGGAGGGGCCCGCGCGCTCGGCCATCCGCCCCGAGGTGTCCGCGGCGCTGGCCAAGGCCCAGGCCGGGACGGTGCTCGACGACGACGAGGCACTGCTGCTGTTCGACACCTCCGGCGTCGAACTCGACGCCCTGGCCGCGGCCGCCGACGAGGTGCGCGCCGACCGGGTGGGCGACACCGTCACCTACGTCGTGAACCGCAACCTCAACTTCACGAACATCTGTTACACCGGCTGTCGGTTCTGTGCGTTCGCCCAGCGCCGCGACGACCCGGATGCCTACAACCTGTCGTTGGTCGAGATCGCTGACCGGGTCCAGGAGGCCTGGGACGACGGCGTGACCGAGGTGTGCATGCAGGGCGGCATCCACCCCGACCTGCCCGGCGACTACTACTTCACCGTGTTGGACGCCGTGAAGGCGCGGGTGCCGGACATCCACGTGCACGCGTACAGTCCCATGGAGGTCGTGAACGGGGCGACACGCCTCGGCATCTCGATCCGTGAGTGGTTGTCCGAGGCGAAGGCGCGCGGGCTCGGCTCGATCCCGGGGACCGCCGCCGAGATCCTGGACGACGAGATCCGCTGGGTGCTGACGAAGGGCAAGCTCCCGGCCGACGCCTGGATCGACGTCGTCACGACCGCGCACGACGTCGGGCTGCCGTCGACCTGCACGATGATGTACGGGCACGTCGACGAGCCGCGCCACTGGGTCGCCCACCTGAAGCTCCTGCGGTCCCTGCAGGAGCGCACGGGGGGCTTCACCGAGTTCGTGCCGCTCCCGTTCGTGCACCAGCAGGCGCCCGTGTACCTCGCGGGTGTCGCCCGCCCGGGGCCGTCGTGGGAGGACAACCGCCGCGTCCACGCGATGGCGCGACTGCTGCTCGCCGGTGCCATCGACAACATCCAGTTGTCCTGGGTCAAGATGGGCCTCGAGCGTGCCACCGAACTGCTCGCGGGCGGTGTCAACGACCTCGGCGGGACCTTGATGGAGGAGACGATCTCGCGGATGGCCGGGTCGACACACGGCATCCGCCAGACCCCCGAGGACCTGCGCGCCGTGGCCGCAGCGGCGGGTCGCGCGGTTGCCGAGCGCGACACGCTGTACCAGCGGATCGAACCCGCGGGGATCCGCCACCAGCTGGCCTGACCCGAGCGCTGCAACGTCGCCCCCGATCGGTTCCGGTCGGGGGCGTTGTTTGGGTTGGTGTCCCACCGGGCACGTGTCGTCACAGACACGGTCGGGAAAACCATGTACGTAAACTTGACAGAACCTATACAGAACATGCATACTCCTGTCAGTCCGAACGGAGATCGCATGGTCACCACCCAGCTCGCCCGCTCCGCCGTCGCCCTGGCGCCGCAGCCGGCACCGACCGACGAGGATCTCCTCGTCGCGGCAGCCACGGGGGACCAGGCGGCCTTCGCCGAGCTGTACGACCGCCTCGCCCCGGTCGTCTTCGGCACGGCGGTGCGCGTGGTGCGCGACCGTGCACTGGCCGAGGAGGTGGCGCAGGAGGTCCTCCTGGAGCTCTGGCGCACCGCGGCCCGGTTCGACCCGGAGCGGGGCTCCGCGACGTCGTGGGCCGCCACGTTCGCCCGCCGTCGCGCGGTTGACCGCGTCCGTTCCGAACAGGCGGCTCGCAACCGCTCCGTCCGCGCCGCCCAGCGCGACCAGCGGCGGCCCTTCGACGAGGTCGCCGACGAGGTCGAGGTCCGCGTCGAGCACGGGCTGGTCCGACAGGCCGTCGCGCGCCTCAGCGCCCGTCAGCGCGAAGCGGTCGAGTTGGCCTACTTCGAGGGCCACACGTACCGCGAGGTGGCCGATGTCCTGGGCATCCCGGAGGGCACCGCCAAGTCCCGGATCCGCGAGGCCATGGCGCGTCTGCGGACGATGATGCTCGAGGTCGCCTGACACGGCAACGGTCCGCGGCGGGCACCGCGCACTAGCATCCGGTCCCGTCAGCCGTGGGACTGCCGTGATGGGACCGTCGTGATCGAAGACGCAGCGCCGAGCATGGCGGGCGAGGGCTCCGGAACCGGCGGGCGCCCCGACCTGCCGGGGATCGATCGACGCCTGTCGCGGGTCGAGCGACGACTGAGCGAGGTCGCCCACGCGCTGGAACGGCTGGTTCCGGCGGTCGACACCGTCCGCGGGCTCGTGGTCGACGAACTCGCCCAGCTCCAGGGGGACGTGCGACGCACGGCTGCGCTCGTCGACAGCTTCTCGGCCTCGCTCAACGCCGACACCGCGGCGCTCGGGGCACAGATCGACGAGATCCGACAAGGGGCTGCTGCCCCCACGATGACCTCCGAACTCGAGCAGCACCTCGACGAGATCACTGATCGCCAGGCGGCGAGCATCCAACAGATGTCCATGGCCGCCGCCGAGGAACGCGCCCAGGCGGCACGTGGCCTCGTGCAGGTGTTGCGGGCGGAGCTGGCCTCCATCGCCGGCCCGCTGCTCGAACTGCAGGGCCCACTGGCCGACGCCGTCGCGCCGCTGCGGGACGTCGGGGACCCGGCCGCCATCGTCCGTGAGGCGATGGAGGTGATGCGCACCACGCTCGACTCGGCCATCGCGGCCCAGGCCGCCCGCGTCGAAGCCGTCGTGGGCACGATCCGTGAACAGGTCGCCACCGAGGCCGCGCTCGGACGCCAGGACACGACCGACGCCATCGACCGCCTCGAGTCCGGGGTGGCCGAGCGCGTTGACGCGATCGGGTCCGTCGGTGACGACGTGCGTCGCGCCGTCGAGTCGGCTGCCCAGCAGATCGTGTCCCAGGTGGACCGGGCCCAGGCGCTGTCGGGGGAGGGCACCGACCACGTCGCCCATCGGATGGCCGAGGTCGAGGCGATGATCGAGGCGCGGCTGCGCGCCTTCGCATCGCAGTCCGACGACGCCATCGACCAGCTGCGCGCCGCCGTGTCGGCCAGCCGGCTGCCGACCGAGTCGCTGTCGGCGGCCGTGGACGGCCTTCAGGCCGAGGTCGAGGCCTCGCGCCGACAGGCCGAACAGGACCGCCTCACGATCGCCGAGCTCACGCAGCGCGTCGAGGAGTTGACCACCTCCCAGCAGGGCCAGGTCGAGCGCCTCGCCACCATGCTCGACGAGCAGCGCGCCTCCATGGAGGAGGCGGCCGCCACCGATCGTCGGGCCTTCGTCGCCGTGAGCAACGAGGCCGCCGCCCTGATCGCCGACACGATGCAGGAGCGCCTCGACAAGGGTGAGGCGCGCATCGAGCGGGCGATGGATGCCATCTCGCGGCTCGAAGCGACCGTGGTCGACCACCTCGAACGCCGCGAGCGCCAGGCGCAGGGCGAACGCGAGGCCCTCACGACGATGTTCGCCGAGCAACTGCTCGACGGGATCTCGCGTCGGGACCGCCGTCGTCTGGGGCGCCAGCTCGAGGAACGTGCCGCCGCCGCACCGTCGTCGCGGTCCGCGGCGCGCACCCCCGCAGCGGCCGCGCCGGCGCAGGCGGCTG
>JBFJMP010000077.1:0-8555 GCA_041633895.1 Nitriliruptoraceae bacterium | reverse complement strand
GGGCGAGCTGCTGCAAGATCACTTTCTGGCCATCAATCCCGGCGCCGCCCGGGAGGAGATTCAGGGGATCGCCACCAAGGAGCCGGCCTTCGGGTTGCAGGCGAGCTGGATCAAGCCCGAGGAACGCGAGAAGGCCCAGGCCGACCACGAGTACCTCTACGTGCAGCCCACACTGGACGGTCAGGGCCTGCGGTTCAACGGCCAGTACATGGACGTCAACGCCGCGATCTTCGACTCGGTCCTCACCGCCGCCTCGCTGACACCCAAAGCAACGGCCGACGATGACGACCCAACCGAACGCCCCCGCTCCCGCGAACTCGCCGCCGGCCTGCTCCGCGTCCTCACCGACTGGGCCTCTGGCACGACAGGTGACGGCCGCCCCCGGGCCAGCATCCACCTGCTGATCGAGGAAGCCGACTCCGGCGCCCCCGACGTGCAGACCACGACCGCGGGCTTCCGCCCCCGGCTCAGCCCGGCGACGGTAGAGGCTCTCACGGCCGAAGCGGACGTGACGATCATCCGCACCAGAGCCGGCGTGCCCATGTCCATCGACGGCCGATCTGGCCACGCCATCGAGGCCCCCGACCTCCTCTCGGACGACAGCAAACGCAAGCTCGCGATGGCCCGCGACGGCCAGTGCCGATCTCCCGGCTGCCACGCCCCGATCCGCTGGACCGAGCGCCATCACCTCCAGCACAGGTCGCGAGGCGGTTCCGACGACCTCCAGAACCTCGTCTCGCTCTGCAGACGGTGCCACCTGCGCATGATCCACGCGCACGACTGGACCGGCGCGCTGGAACCCGACGGCACGGTCGTCTGGCGCCGCAACGGCACGACCATCCGCACGCTGCCCCGTCATCACCGGCGCCTGAGGCTTCCGCCACCGCCCCGAGGACCGGACGACGTGCCCTCCTGACCGGCGCCTGCAGCGTCGGAAGTAGGCTCACCCCGACCTTCCGCCAACAGAAGGACGTCGGATGATCCGCGTTGCCGTCATCGGTGCTGCCGGGCGCATGGGCGCCGAGGTGTGCCGTGCCGTGGCCGGGGCGGACGACCTCGCCCTCGTCGCGGCCGTCGACCCGTCCGGCGCGGACCGGGCGCTGTCCGACGTGGCCGGGATCGACAGCGACCTGCGCATCGCGGGCAGCCTCGACGCGCTCACCGAGGCCGACGTCGAGGTCGCGGTGGACTTCACCCACCCCGACGTCGTCCGGGACAACCTGGCGTGGCTGCTCGACAACGACATCCATGCGGTCGTCGGCACCACCGGCCTGTCACCGGAGGACGTCGACGACCTCCGCGCGCGGGCGGAGGGCTCCGACGCGAATGCGCTGCTGGCACCCAACTTCGCCATCGGCGCCGTGCTGATGATGGAGTTCGCCGCGCGTGCCGCCCAGCACATGCCGCACGTCGAGATCATCGAACTGCACCACGACAACAAGGCCGACGCCCCGTCCGGCACCGCCCTGCGCACGGTGGACCTCATCGCGGGGGCACGCCGTGAGGCGGGGGTCGAGGCACCGGATCCCATCGGTGGGGACGAGCGCCATCCCGGGGCGCGCGGCAGCAACGAGCAGGGTGTCGTCGTCCACTCGGTGCGCCTGCCCGGACTCGTCGCCCACCAGGAGGTCCTCCTCGGCGGCCTCGGCCAGACGCTGTCGATCCGTCACGACTCGATCGACCGCACCTCCTTCATGCCCGGCGTGCTGCTCGCGGTGCGAGCGGTGGGCGATCTCGACGAGTCGCTCGTGGTCGGCCTCGAACACCTCCTGTGACCCCTCGACGTGGGGGCAGGCGATAGGGTCTGTGCCCAGATCGAGAGTCGATCACCACCGTGCGCGTGGACCAGCGCACACCCACTGGGAGGTCAGTCCCATGGTCGAACCCATGACCGGACAGCCGGCGCCCGCACCTGCCGCCGAGGCGCCCGCCGCGAACGATCGCTACCTCGAGGCGATGCGTCGCTTCACCAGCGACCTGCGCATGATCCAGCAGGTCTGGCAGTCGATGGTGGACCGCGAGGTCCCGCTCGAACGCCACCACTGGGAGCTCCTGCTCAAGGCACACCTCGATGGTCGCGACCTCGCCACGGCGCGCTCGATCATCGACCAGATGCGCGCCGCCGGACTCGAGCCCGCGCCCGAGGTCCGCTGGCAGCTCGCCATCGCGTCCGGCCGTGCGGGCCGCAGCGCCGAGGCGATCGCCCAGCTCGACGCACTCCGTGAGGAGGGCGCGCACCCGCCCGACGCGCTGTTGCCGACCGTGTTCTCGGTCGAGCTGGCGGCAGGTCGGCTCCAGGTAGCCCGCGCCCACCTGCGCCAGATGGCCCAGCGCAAGCTCGCGGCCCGCCCCGACGAGTACCAGGTCCTGCTGACCGACGTCCTCAGCCGCCGGGCGATCAAGGACGCGCGCGCCCTGTTGCTGGCGATGGTTGCCGGCGGACACGCCCCGTCGGCCTCCGACATCGACCGCGTCGCCGAGATGATGGCTCGCGCTGGTCACCCCGATCGCGCCGAGGCCCTGCTCGACGAACTCCACGAGGCCGGTGTTGCCGTTCCCGGTGACGCCCGTACGCACATCGCCATGGGTTGGGCCCGCAAGGGCGACATCGACCACACCGCTGCCGCGCTGGACGCCGCCACGGCCGCGGGTGGGACGCCGTCCAGCCACCACCGCAACGCGTTGCTGGCTGCGGTCATCGGCGCCGGTGACGTGCAGGCGGCGTGGCGCACCGCGATGACGCTGGGCGAGGCCATCCCGTCGGGTGCCAACCTCGATGCCCTGTGCGAGCTGTCGCTCAAGAAGGGCAAGGTCCAGTTGGGCCTGGGCGCCTACGACTGGATGGGCATGCTCGGCGTCCCGCCGTCGCCGGCCCGCGTGGCGGACCTCGTCGGGGCGCTGTTGAAGTCCGGCGACCTCGCCACGGCCACCAGCGTGTTCTTCGACGCCGCGGCCCACGGTGTCACGCCGGACCGGCGCCGCGCACGTGACCTCGTTGACGCCTACGTGAAGGCCGACAAGCTGGACCTGGCGCGGCGTCTGCTGGACCGCCTCCGCAAGGACAACGTGCTGACGAACGGCCGTCACTACGGGGCGCTGCTGGCCGGGCTGGTCCGCAACAAGCGCACGGACGACGCCGTCGAACTGCTCGGGACGATGCTCAAGGAGGGGGTCGCCCCGACCGCGGCCGACGCCTCCTGCACCGTTGCCGAACTCGTGCGCCAGAAGCGCTACGACGGGGCGTGGACCCTCATCGAGACGCTGGCCGGCTCGAAGATCACGGTCGACGAGCCGACCTACCGCGAGCTGATGTGGAAGTTCGCCGAGAAGGGGAACCTCGAGTCGACCAAGCTCGTGTTCGACGCGATGGTCGCCGCCGGCATCACCCCCGATGATCGCCACACCAAGGCGCTGTCGTGGGCGTCGGGCGAGACCCAGCGTCGCCTGCCCGACGAACCCACCACGGAGGGTGAGGCTGCCGCGCCTGCGGCCGCCCCCGAGGCTGCTGCTCCCGCTCCCGCGCCCGCGCCGGAGGTTGCCGCACCCGCTCCGGACGCCGCCCTGACGCCCGAGGCAGAGCCCCCGACGTCTGAGACCACGACGTCTGAGACCCCGACGTCGGAGACCCCACCGTCTGGGGCCTGACCCCGCACACCACGACCGGACACGACGATGGCGCCCCGCGGGGCGCCATCGTCATGTGCGTGCGTGTGTCAGGCGTTCTCGGCGAGGAAGGCCGCGGCGACGTCGGCCGGGTCCTCCACGTCGATCTCGACCCGCGTGTTCAGGTCGATGAGCGCCTCGGTGGTGATGGAGGCGGAGATCGAGTCGAGCAGCGCGATCAGGTCGGCGCCGTAGGCCTCGGTGGCCTCCGCCGACAGGACCGGCACGATGTTCTCGACCGGGATCATCCCGAGGCTGTCCTCGAGCGCGACGAAGCCCTTCTGGGCGATGACCGGCTGCGTCGAGAACAGCAGCGTCATGTCGATGTTGCCGTTCTCGAGGTCCGCGATGCGGGTCGAGGCCTCCTGGACGGACTGGAAGGCGAGGTTCGACAGGCCGTACACGTCCTGCAGGCCGCCGAGGCAGGTCTCGCGACCCTCGCACTCCGGCGGGCCGGCGAAGCGGACCTCGTCGACGCCGGCGAGGTCGGCGATGTCGGCGACGCCGTTGTCGTCGGCGAAGGCCTGGGTGACGACGAAGACGTTCTTGTCCTCACCTGGGGCCGGGGCGCCGAGGCTGGCACCGATGGCCTCGAACTCGGCCGTCAGCGCAGCCAGCGTCTCGTCGAGGTCGCCGGTCGGGGCACCACCGAAGCCGACGCCGAGGGCGGAGCCGACGTACTCGGGCAGCAGGTCGATGCCGTCGTTCTCGAGCTCGGGGAAGATCAGTTCGCGAGCGCCCAGGTTCAGGTTGCGCTCGACCGTGTAGCCGTTGGCCTCGAGGGCCTGGGCGTAGATCTCGGCGAGGATCACCGACTCGGGGAAGTTGAACGAGCCGACCGTGATGGCCGGGCCGTCAACCGGTGTGACCTCGCCGTCGGTCTCGCTGGCCTCGGGGGACTCGCCCGACGTGGGCTCGTCGCTGGTGTCGTCGGAGCTGCAGGACACGGCCAACAGGCCGATGGCTGCGACCGCCGTGACGGTCCGGCGCAACCGGATGGAGCTTCGCATGGTTCCCTCTTCCGTGTGGGTCTACGAGCGGGGTCGTAGGTCGGTCATGAGCGTAGGCGGCGTGGGTTCGGGGTGCGCGGGCGCAGGTGTCAAACGGTGCTGACGTCCAGGGGCTCGCCGACGTCAGGGAACAGGCGCCGGACGCCGTCCGGCACGAACAGGCGCTCGGCGCCGGCGAACGCCCGATCGGCCACGATGGTGAGCAGGGCGACCATGAGCGCCCCGCCGACGAGCTTCACGTCACCGCCGGAGCGATAGGTCGCGAAGCCGTCGACGATCGGGCGCCCCAGGCCCCCGCCGGACGACACGACCGCCCCCAGCGTGGCCGTGGCGATGACCTGGATGAACGCGAGGCGTACGCCCTCGAGGATCAGCGGGGTGGCCAAGGGGAGCTCGACGTGGCGCAGGACCTCACGTTCGGTGTGGCCCATGCCGAGCGCGGCCTCGACGGTCGCGCGGTCGACCTCGGTGACCGCCGTGTAGGCGTTGGTGAAGATCGGGGGGATCGCGAGCGCCACGAGGGCGATCACGAGCGGCCAGAACCTGGCCGAGCCGCCCGCGCGGATGAAGACGACGGCCGCGATCACGATGATCCCGAACGACGGCACCGCACGACCGATGTTCGCGAGCGCGGTGGCGGCGAAGCGACCACGGCGACGGTGGGCCAGCCACAGCGCCGGTGGTGCCGCGATCGCCACGGCGACGGCGGTGGCCAGCACGGACACCCAGATGTGGTCGAGGGTGAGCTGGAGCAGGCCACCGTCCCCGGACCACGTCGCGGAGTCGGTGAGCCAGTCGCCCAGTCGTTCCCAGAAGCCCAGCTCGTTCATCGGCGTGCCGCCCATGGCGTCAGCGATCGCTCGACGCCCAACAGGATGAGGTCCAGGATCGCGGCGAGCAGGACCGACGCGACGGTGCCGACGATGATCTCGGTCGGGAACGCGATCGACCGGCGGATCCCGTTGAGGATGAACGCGCCGAGGCCGCCCATCCCGATCAGGGCCGTCACGGTCACCAGCCCGACGACGGTCACGGTGGCGATCCGAACGCCCGCGACGATGACAGGCAGCGCGAGCGGCAGCTCCACCTCGAAGAACTGCCGCACCGGCGTGTAGCCCATGCCGACCGCGGCCTCACGGACCTCGGCCGGGACGGCATCCAGGCCTGCCACGGTGTTCCGGAGCAGGATCAGCAGCGTGTACGAGGCGAGGGCGATCGTCGCCGTGATGCGCGTGAACCCGAACAGCGGGACGAGCAGCGCGAACGCGGCCAGCGACGGGATCGTGTAGAGCAGGCCGCTCGCGGCGGTCAACGGCCCGTACAGCGGCCGCCAGCGCCGGCTGACGACGGCCAGACCGATGGCGACGACGAGTCCGCTGCCGACGGCGAGGCCGGTCAGCTGGAGGTGTTCGACGGTCGCGGCCCAGATGTCGTCGGTGTGTGACGTCACCCAGTCCCAACGGAAGAACGGGGTTCCGGTGGACTGCGCGAGGACGCTCATGTGAGCGCCTTGGCGATCCGGTCGACGAAGATCATGCCCTCGAACCCGTCGGGGCCCATGACGACGGCGACGTTGTTCTGCGTGGTGACGATCGCGTCCAGCGCCTGTCGCAGCGTGGCGTCGGGAGGCAGCGTCACGCGGAAGGCCCGCGGGGTTGCGTCCGCGACGTGGCCACCCGGGGACAGGTCCGAGCCCCACACCCAACCGAGGAGTTCGGGGCCCTTCAGCACGCCGACCCAGTTGGTGTTGTGCCGTGCCATGACCTCGCGGGCCGCCTCGACCGTGGCGGTGCGCTCGACGACCGGCCCACGGATGAGGTCGACGTCGTCGATGGAGCCCAGGCTGAGGCGCTTGAGCCCGCGGTCGTCGCCGAGGAAGTCTGCGACGAAGGGCGATGCGGGCTCGGCGAGGATCTGGTCCGGGGTGGCGTACTGGGCGACGACCCCGCCGACGTCGAGGATCGCGATGCGGTCGCCGAGGCGGATCGCCTCGTCGATGTCGTGGGTGACGAGCACGATCGTCTTGCGGACGCGTTGCTGCAGCGCGATCAGTTCGTCCTGGAGGCGGCCGCGGACGATCGGGTCCACGGCACCGAACGGCTCGTCCATGAGCAGCACGGGTGGGTCGGCTGCCAGCGCCCGGGCGACACCGACCCGCTGGCGCTGACCACCGGACAGCTCGGACGGGTAGCGGTCGCGCATCGAGGCATCGAGGCTCATGACGTCGATCAGTTCGTCGACGCGTTCCTCGATGCGGGCCTTGTCCCAGCCGAGCAGGCGGGGCACGGTCCCGATGTTGTCGGCGATCGTGCGGTGCGGCAGCAGACCGATCTGCTGGATCACGTACCCGATGCCGCGACGCAGCTCGTGCGGCGCCAGCTGGAGGATGTCGGTGCCGCCGACCGTGATGCTGCCCGAGGTGGGCTCGATCAGGCGGTTGATCATCTTCAGCGTGGTGGTCTTGCCACAGCCCGACGGGCCGACCAGGACGACGATCTCGCCCTCCCGGATGTCGAGGTCGAGCGCGTCCACGGCGGGCGACGCCGTACCGGGATATCGCTTCGTGACCTGCTGCAGCCGAATCATCAGATCGGACATGCCCGTGGGCCTTCGCGTCGTCGACTGCGGGTGAGCGTAGTGAGGCAACGCGCTCGCACGGCGAGCTCTTCCGTGGCCGTCCGGTCAGCGACGCCGGCGTGTCGTCCGTGCAGTCGCCACGGCCGTGCGGGGGTCCTCGGGCCACGGGTGCTTGGGATAGCGCCCCCGCATCTCGGCCCGGACGTCGGCGTAGGTGGTGTCCCAGAACGACTCGAGGTCGCGGGTCACCTGCAGGGGCCGTCGGGCGGGGGACAGGAGGTGGATGACGACGGCGACACCGGCGACCCGCGGGGTGGTCGTCGTCCCGAACATCTCCTGCAGCTTCACCGCCAGCACGGGCGCGTCCGGGTCGGCGTAGTCCAGTCGCACGTTCGACCCGGACGGCACGGGCAGGTGCGTCGGGGCGGTCTCGTCGACCTCGCGGGCCGCCTGCCAGCCGAGCCGTGCGCGCAGGGCATCCAACAGCGGGACTCGCCGCAGGTCGCCCCGACGCCGGTGGGCCGGGCCCAGGAACGGCAGGAGCCAGGCGTCGAGGTCGGCGAGCAGGGCCTCGTCAGCGAGGTCCGGCCAGTCCGGGTGGACGTGACGGCGCAGGAAGGTTGCCCGTTCACGCAGGCTGCGGCTGGCGTCGTCCCACGGCAGCGCCCCAATGCCGAGCGAGCGGATGCCGTCCATCAGGGCCGCGTGGACGTCGGCGGGGTCGGGGTCTGCCAGCGGCCAGCGTTCGAGCACGAGGTCGCCGACCGTCTCGCGCGTCTCGGCGACGACGTCGGTCGCGCGCTCGTCCCAGGTCACGACGTCGGTGGTCGCCAGCAGTTCCGGCGCCGCGGCGCGCAGGTCGTCGAGGCTCGTCTGGCCCGCGAGTCGGATCCAACCGTCACGCCCGCGGTCGTCGACGTCGGCGACCACCAGCATCCCGGCTCCGGCGAGGTGGTCGGTGTCGTCGACGCGGACGCCGCGCCCGTTCGCCAGCACGAACCGGCCGCGTTCGCTGCGTGGCACCGCGACCCGGTCGGGCCACGCCAGTGCCAGGAGCGTGCCGGGCGAGGCCTCCACGTCGTCGCCGGTGGCGACTGGGACCATCCGGTGCAGCCGGCGGGCGTCCCGCCGCGCGCGGTCCAGGACGTCGCGCCGGACCTCGGCGGCGACGCGGCGTCCGGCGATCGCCTCGACGCGGGTGGCGATGTCGGCGTCGGGGCGGGAGCGGGTCGGGCGCACGGGGTCACGGTCACCGAGGACCGCCGCGATCGCGGCTGCGGTGTCCAGTGCGGTCGGGCCGAGGTC
>JBFJMP010000076.1:0-8597 GCA_041633895.1 Nitriliruptoraceae bacterium | reverse complement strand
CGGTGTGGCGGGCGCGGGCGCCGCGGGACGGACGAGTCGCCGCCCTCGCCACGATGCTGCCCGCGGTCGCCCGGGCGGTCGACCATGCCGACGGGACGGCGTGGGACCCCGAGGAACTGGTCGAGGCCTTCCTCGACGCCGTGGCCGACGCCTGCGGACGGCAGGGTCACCGCCCCGGTGACCGTCGACGTCGTGGCAGTTCCATGCGGCCCTGGTCCGAGGTGTGGCCCGAGGCCCTGGCCGGCGGTGATGCGGTCGTGGCTCCCCTCCGGGTCCCGTCCGACATGCTGGAACTCGAGGTCGAGGAGTGGGCGAGTCCGGCCCTGGGGCGTCGCGCCCGCGGCACGGCTCGACTGGCACTGCGCCTCGTGCCGCCGGCAGTTGGTGACGGCGGGGCGCAGGACATGCAGGCACGCCTGACCGCTGTCGACGAGCCGTGGCGGCTGGACCTGCTGCTGCAGTCGACGATCGACGCCGAGGCGCTGGCCCCGGCCGAGCAGGTCTGGGCCGGGGGGCCGTTGCTGCTCGCGGGGCGGCGTGTCGACGACGGCCAGGACGCGCTCGCACGCGGGCTGGCCGAGGCCGCGCGCGTCTTCCCCGCGGTCGAACGGGCACTCAACGAGTCGCGCCCGACGGCGGTGGAACTGGAGCCGTCCGAGGCGTCTGCGCTGCTGGGGGGCGTCGTCGACGACCTCGGCCTCGCCGGTGTCAGCGTGCTGGTGCCGCCGGAACTCCGCGACGTCCAGGCCCGTCGCCTGCGCGCGCGGATCCGGATCGGCCAGACCACCGCGACCGCCGGACGCGTGGACGAGTCGGGGATCCTCTCGCAACGCGGACTGACCAGCTTCGAGTACGAGATGGCGCTGGGGGAGGACGCGCTCTCCCAGGAGGAGTTCGCCGAGATCGTCGGCCTCAAGCGCTCGCTCGTCCGCTGGCGCGGCGAGTGGGTTCGGATCGACCTCGACGAGGCCGAGAAGATCGGCGCCCTCGCGGGTCAGACCGGGACCATGGACCTCACCGAGGCGGTGGCGGCCGCGCTCGCCGGACAGGCCGAGGCCGATGACGACGAACTCGACTGGATCGAGGCCACCGCACAGGGCGACGTCGCCGAACTGATCGAGCGCCTGCTGACCGCCGACGCGCCCGAGGATGCCCGGATCGTCGCGATCGAGGGCGACCTGCGGCCGTACCAGGAACGCGGCGTGGCCTGGATGCAGCGCATGGCGGACCTCGGTGGCGGCGGGATCCTCGCCGACGAGATGGGCCTGGGCAAGACGCTGATGGCGATCGCCCTGCTGACGTCGCGCCGTCAGGACCGACCGCACCTCATCGTGGCCCCGACGTCCGTCGTCGGCAACTGGGAGCGTGAGCTGCGCCGCTTCGCGCCGCTCGTGCCCGTCATTCGCCACCACGGCCCCGAGCGCCCCAACGTGCCCTCCGAGTTCCCGCCCGCGCACGCCGTCCTGACGTCGTATGCGCTGCTGCGCCGGGACGTCGGCCTGCTCACGCAGGTGGACTGGGACATCGTCATCTTCGACGAGGCCCAGCAGATCAAGAACGCCGCGTCCAAGGGCGCCAAGGCGGCCCGCGCCATCAACGCCCGCAACCGCTTCGCCCTGACCGGTACGCCGATCGAGAACCGGCTTGCCGAGCTGTGGTCGATCCTCGACGTGACCAACCCGGGGATGCTCGGGACCCAGCGCACCTTCAACGAGCGCTACGCCGTGCCCATCGAACGCTGGCGCGACGTCGAGGCCGCCGACCGTCTCAAGCGGCTCATCGCCCCGTTCGTGGTGCGCCGTCGCAAGGACGACCCCGACGTGCAGGTCGATCTCCCGCCCAAGCAGGAGATCACCGTCGCGTGCTCGCTCACGCGCGAGCAGGCCACGCTGTACCAGGCCGCCATCGACCAGGCCTTCGCGTCCGGGATGGGCTCGACGGCCTTCGAGCGTCGGGGCCGGATCCTCGCCCTGCTGACCGCGCTCAAGCAGATCTGCAACCACCCGCGCCAGTACACCCGCGACGGTGGGCGCCTGCCCGCCCGATCCGGGAAGCTGGACCGCGCGACCGAGATCCTCGGCGAGATCACCGCCAACGGCGACCACGCGCTCGTGTTCACGCAGTTCCGCGAGATGGGCGAACTGCTCGCGAGCCACCTCGCCGAGACGCTGGGGCTGCGCGAGGTGCCCTTCCTGCACGGCGGGACCCCCATGCTGGCGCGTGAAGCCATGGTCGATCGCTTCCAGGACGACCCGGACTCGCCGCCGATCCTGCTCGTGTCCCTGCGTGCCGGTGGTACCGGCCTGAACCTGACACGTGCCACCGAGGTCATCCACTTCGACCGCTGGTGGAACCCGGCCGTCGAGGACCAGGCGACGGACCGCGTCCATCGCATCGGCCAGACGCGCCCGGTCACGGTCCACCGACTCGTGACCTCCGGCACGATCGAGGAACGCATCGCCGAACTGCTCGAGAAGAAGCGTGCCCTCGCCGACGCCGTCGTGGGTGAGGGTGAGGCGTGGATCACCGAGCTCGACGACGACGACCTGCGCGAGCTGGTCGCGCTGTCCTCGGACGATGTCGAGGACGACGAGGACGCAGCATGACGGCGACCGAACTCGCAGCCCGCTGGCTCGACGTCGCGTCGGGTCGTGACCGTGACGTCCGCAACCGCCTCGAACGTGGTCGCGCCGGCGCCGGGCGCCTCACCGACGTGCTCCAACCCGTCCCCGGGGGCCTCGAGGTCCGCGTGCCGGACGGTCGGGGGCGCTCCCACGACGTGTCGCTCGCGATTGCGCCGATCGACGACGAGGCATGGGCGGAGGTCCTCGAACGCGTCGGCGACCAGGTGCGCAACACCGCCGACCTGCTCGAGGGGCGCCTTCCCGACGTGCTGCTCGCCGACGACCTGCTGATGCCCGACGAGGTCACGGCGCGCTGCACCTGCACCGAGCCGCGTCCGTGCCGCCACGAGGCCGCGGCCCACCACGCCGTGGCAACGGGCCTGTTCCGCGACCCGACGCGCCTGCTCCGGTACCGCGGACGGTCGGTCGACGAGTTGCTGGCGACGCTGCGCCGTTCGGGGCAGTCAGCCGAGGTGACGCCTGACGAACTCGTCGAGGAGATCGATCCCTTCGTCGCCGGTGGTGACCTCGACAGCATCGACGTCCATCCGGTGGTCCAGCCGGACATCGCGGCCGTCTTCGAACGGCTCGGGCCCCCGCCCGGGGTCGACGAGACGGAGCGTCTGGAGGCGTTGATGCACGAGGCTGCGGCGCTCGCGTGGCGCCTTGCCGCCGGCGAGGGCTCCGAGGTCGCCGACGACGAGGCGCTGTTGACCGAACTCCGCGCCCAGGGCGTTGCGACGGCCACGTCCATCGCGTCGTCACTGGGCATGGACCCGACGCCGGCCCAGGAGGCACTCGACCGCCTGTACAGCGAGGGCACGGTCATGCGCATGGGACAGGGCGACACGGCTCGCTACCGAGCGAGTTGACCGACCGGCCACCTCGTTAGGCTGCCGGACCCGACGAGGTGGAGCACGCAATGTCTCGACTGTTCGACGTCTCCGGACGCCACGTCCTCGTGACCGGCGGGTCGCGCGGGATCGGCGAGATGATCGTCCACGGCTTCGCCGAGGCGGGCGCCACCGTGTACGTGTCGTCGCGCGGAGCCGAGGCCTGCCAGGCGGTCGCGGACGCTGCCGGCGATGCCGTCCACGCGGTCCCCGGCGACGTGTCGACGGGGGCGGGGTGTGAGGCGCTGGCGGCGGACGTCGGTGAGCGGACGGACCGACTCGACGTGCTGGTGAACAACGCCGGGGTGACGTGGGGCGCCGACATCGAGGACTACCCCGACGAGCAGTTCGACCGCGTGCTCGGCGTCAACGTGCGGGCGCCGTTCCGGATGGCCGTGGCCTGCCTCGACCTGCTCCGGGCGGCCTCGACCGAGGAGCGTCCGGCCCGGATCATCAACATCGGCTCGGTCGACGGCATCCAGGTCCCGGCGTTCGAGTCCTACGCGTACTCGTCGTCGAAGGCCGCCGTGCACCAGTTGACGCGCCACATGGCGTCACGGTTGGCCCGCGAGCACATCACCGTGAACGCGATCGCGCCCGGCCTGTTCCCGTCGAAGATGACGAAGTTCATCTTCGACAACATGGCCGACGAGTTGGCGGCCCAGACCCCGATGGGCCGCAACGGCGGGGCCGACGACATCGCCGGGGCGGCCATCTACCTGGCGTCGCCGGCGGCGTCCTGGGTGACCGGGGCGATCCTGCCGGTCGACGGTGGACTGGTGACGACCAAGTGAGCGGGGAGATGCACGGCGCGTTCTACGAGGCGGTCGGTGACGGCACGTACCACTCGTCGCCGCTCACCACGGGACCCTGGGACCTCGCGAGCCAGCATGCCGGACCGCCGTCGGCGCTCGTGGCGGGGCGGATGCAGGCGGCCGTCGACCTGCCCTTCGCCCGCGTCACGGTCGAGATCCTGCGCCCCGTCCCGGTTGCCGCCCTCACCGTCGCGGTGGAGGTCGACCGGCCCGGCCGGGCGGTGACCATGGTGTCCGGCACCCTGTCCGATGACCGAGGGCCCTGCCTCCGCGCGCGGGCGTGGGGCATCCGCCGTGCGCCGGTGGCGCTGCCTTCCGTGCCCGCCCCGGAGCCGGCCCTGACTGCCCCGGACGACTGCCCCGTGGCCACGTTCGACCTCCCGCACGAGGGCTGGCACACCGGCATGGAGCTGCGCTTCGTGTCGGGTGGGGCGTTCGACGACCTCGGCCCCGGGGTGGCGTGGGGGCGCCCGCGGGTGCCGATCGTCGCCGGGGACGACCTCACGCCCCTCGAGCGCGTGATGGTCTTCGCCGACGCCGGCAACGGCGTGTCGGCGTCGGCCGACCTCAGCCGCCACCTGTTCATCAACACCGACCTCACCGTGCACCTCCACCGACTGCCAGAAGGGGAGTGGGTCGGTCTCGACGCCCGGTCGATCTACGAACCCGACGGCGTGGGTGCGGCCTTCACCACGATCCACGACGAGCGCGGCCCGATCGGGCGCGGCGCCCAGGCGCTGTTCCTCGCCGACCGGACCTAGGCCGGGACCGCAGGTTCGCGGGGCGCGGCCGTCGGCGGGGTTGCGCGCCACAGCAGGGCGCCGAGCGGGAGGGCCGCCACGACGGCGGCGATCCCGAACGTCGTGGGTCGGCCCACAGCGCCCGAGAGTGGGCTCAGGGTCAACGGTCCGACCGTCTGGCCGAATCGGGACATGCCCACCTGGGTGGCCACGAGCGTCCCGCGCTGGGCGGGTCCTCCCGCCGAGGCGGCGATGTCCTGCATGAGCGGAATGGCGAGGCCCTCGCCGAGTCCGAAGAGCGCCACGGCGGCGACCAGGACGACCAGCGAGTCCGCGGCCGCCATCGTCAGCAGTGCCACGGTGAACAGCGGCGCGGCCAGCATCGCCACCAGGCGGCGTCCGTAGCGCGACGACAGCGTCCCGGTGGCCAGCGACCCGGCCAGTGACCCCAGGGCGGGCAGGCCCAGGAGCAGCCCGCGTGTGGCCTCGTCGACCCCGAAGGTGCGTTCGAGGTGCACGGGCATCAGCGTGAGCAGCGCCCCGAAGATGAGTCCGAAGACGAGCACCGTGCCGCCCAGCACGGCGCTGAACTCGGGGCGACGCATGATCGGCAGGACGTCGGCCAGGCGCGTCTGGCTGCCGTCCTCGTTGCCGCGGAAGCGCGGCAGGGTCACGTGCACGACACCGGCGGTCCCGACGGCGAGTGGGTAGACGGCGAAGACGGCGCGCCACCCGAACTGGGCCGTGATCAGGCCGCCGAGCAGGGGGAACAGCGCGAGGCAGGCCGTCAGCACGGCCGAGTTGCGCCCGATCATCCGTGCGCGTTCGCCGCCGGCGAAGTTGTCGCCGATGACCACGATCGCGAGGTTGATCAGGCCGGCGGATCCCGCCCCCTGCAGCATGCGCAGGCCGACGAGGGTCGCCAGGTTCGGGGCGAGCCCGGCCAGTCCGCCCGCGACGGCGAACAGGACCAGGCACGGGACGAGGACCTCGCGACGACCGCGCCGGTCCGCGAGGAAGCCGACGAGGGGGGCAACGACGATGCCCGGCATGCTGCCGGCCGCGACGATCAACCCGGCCGACGCGTCGCTGGCTCCGAACTCGTCGAGGATGTTCGGGATGGCGGGGCCGATGAGCGTGTTGCTCGTGATGCCGGTGACCGTCGTCACGAAGATCACGAACAGCAGGCGGCGTCGGCTCATGGGCACGAGTTGGGGGGCACGAGTTGAGGTCCGGTCGGGGTCGGTGACCGTACGCCGAAGCGACGACGGAGCGCGACTTCGCCGCACCCAGCGTTCACAGATCGGCAAGGACTGCCCCGCACCACGCCACGTACCGTGGTGGAGTCCGCAGGACGAAGGAGATCGACGGTGCACGTACGAGCCCAGGCCGGCCTCGCCGGGATGGTGGCGGTGGCCCTCGCCCTCGGCGTGACGGAACTCGCGGCGTCCCTCGTCGACGGCGTGCCGTCGTTGGTGACGTCGGTCGGCACCTTCATCGTGCCGGTCACCCCGCCGGCCGTCGAGTCGTGGGCCATCCGCACGTTCGGGACCTCGGACAAGGCCGTCCTCGCGTTCGGCACGGTCGTCATCACCCTCGGCGTCGGGGCGATGGCCGGATGGCTCGGCCTGCGCCGCCGGGCGGATGCCCTGACGCTGCTCGTCGTGTTCATGGCCATCGGCGGCGTCGCAGCCCTGATGCAGCCGCTCGTCAGCGGCCTGCCGACCGCGCTCGTGGTCGTCGGCGTCGGCACGGGCACGTGGGTCCTGCTGCGGACCGCGCTGGACCTGCTCGCCGACGGGTACCCGTCGGCCGTGGCCGACTCGGACGAGCCAACGGTCACGCCCGGCGACCCGCTGCGCCCACCCGTGGCGCGACGCTCCTTCCTGGGCCTCGTCGGCGGTGCTGGGGTGGCGGCCGCTGCGACGGCTGCCGGGGCACGCGGACTGTCCTCGCCAGCACCCGTGGCGATCGACGCCACCGACCTGCCCACGCCGACTCGGGCCCTGCCTCCTCCGTCGTCCGCCGCGTCGTTCGACATCGAGGGCCTTGCCCCGATCCACGTCCCGAACGAGGACTTCTACCTGATCGACACCGCCCTCTCGGTGCCCCGCATCGATGCGTCGACCTGGACGCTGCGCGTCACCGGGATGGTCGATCGGGAGCTGGAACTGACCTTCGACGACCTGCTGGCGATGTCCGCGGTCGAGCGCGACGTCACCATCGCCTGCGTGTCCAACGAGGTCGGGGGCGACCTCGTCGGCAACGCCCGGTGGCTCGGCGTCCGCCTGCGTGAGGTGCTGGAGCAGGCCGGTGTGCAGGACGGGGCGACTCAGGTCGTCGGTCGATCCGTCGACGGCTGGACCGGCGGCTTCCCGACCGAGGCCGTCTTCGACGGTCGGGAACCGCTGATCGCGTACGGCATGAACGGCGACCCGCTCCCGGCCTCCCACGGCTACCCCGCCCGACTCATCGTCCCGGGCCTCTACGGGTACGTGTCGGCGACGAAGTGGCTCACCGAGATCGAGCTGACGACGTGGGAGGACTTCGACGGATACTGGGTCCCTCGCGGCTGGGCCAAGGAGGGGCCGATCAAGACCCAGTCCCGGATCGACGTCCCGCGCGCCGGGGCCAGCGTGGCTCCCGGCGAGGTCGTCGTGGCAGGCGTGGCCTGGGCGCCCACACGTGGCATCGACCTCGTCGAGATCCGTGTCGACGGCGGGGCGTGGCTGCCCTGCGTGCTCAGCGACCCGTTGTCCCACGAGGCGTGGGTGCAGTGGACGCGCACCGTGGACGTGGCCCCCGGTGACCACCGCGTGGAGGTCCGTGCCACCGATGGGACGGGCCACACGCAGTCCGAACCGCGGGTTTCGCCCCGGCCCGACGGGGCCGAGGGCTGGCACACGATCCGCGTCCGGGCCTAGGAAGTGGCCCTTGCGCCGGCCGAGTGGCACGATTGCAGCGTCAACGAGGGAGTGACGCGTGCGGGACCGGATGACCAGGTTGGGGGCAGCGGCGCTCGCCCTGGCCCTGACGGCCACGGCGTGCGGCGGTGACGGTGATCCGCCGACGTCGGCCGCCACGGCCGCTTCCATGGGCGACGACCGCGTCCTGACCGTCCTGCTGGCTGATGACTGGGCCCCCACGGACGCGGTCCAGCGTGCCACCGCGGACTTCGAGGCCGAGCACCCGGGTGTCCAGGTGGACCTGCGGGGTGTGCCCTTCGGACAGCTCCTGGAGACCATCGTGGCCGATCGTGAGGGCCCAGGCCTGATCGACGTGGCGCAGGGCCATGCCTTCTCGGCCGGGGCGCAGGGCCACGCTCGCCCGGTGACCGAACGGTTCCAGGCGGCCTTCCCGCCCGGCACCTTCATCCCCGGTGCGGTCGACGACGTCACCTGGGACGGCGAGCAGTACGGCGTGCCCCTGGACGTCAACGCCGTCGCCCTGATGGTCAACACCACGGCACTCGACGAGCTGGGCTTCACCACCGACGACCTCGCCACGTGGGAGTCGTCGCGTGCG
>JBFJMP010000075.1:0-8645 GCA_041633895.1 Nitriliruptoraceae bacterium | reverse complement strand
GTCCTCGTCGAACCCGAACTCGTCGATCTCGTAGTCGCCCGTCAGGCGGCGGCGCAGGAAGCTCGCCGCCCCGCGGATGCGCTCGTGCCACTCGTCGCCGAGGACGTCGCGCAGGCCCTCGAGCAGCTCGATGCCGCCGCTGGGACGGTCCGGCTGGCCGGTCGACTCGCGGGGCCGAGGGTTGGGGTCGTGGATGCGGCAGCGACCACCTCGGACCGCGTAGTTGCGGCAGGGCTGGCCGGTGGCGGTGACCGCCTCGCAGCGTGGCCGTTCACCCGCACGCGCGGCGCGCTGTGCTTCGAACGAGATCACCTCACCGTGGTGCTGGCTCATGCGCGCCCTCCGGTGCCACGTCCGCGCGTGGCCAGGAAGCTCTCCTGGCCCTTGCGCTGGAGGAAGTCGTAAAGGTCCCGTTCCCAGCGCACCACGTCCTCGCGCTTCAGGAGCGCGCGGATGCGACGGCGGGCGAGGAAGTCGTCGAAGGCCTCCGCCGAGGTGTGCGAGGGCGTCCAGCGGAACTCCTCGACGAGGCGCGTGGTGTCCACGGCCCGCCCGAACTGCAGCACCCGCAACTGCTCGGGCGAGAAGTCCACGCGGCGGGAGCGGCGGATCAGCCCGGCGACCCCGTTCACCAGCGGCAGCGGGACCGGGGCCTGGAGGCGACCGGCCTTGCGCACGCACTGGGACAGGTAGACGACACCGGGGCCGGCGACGTTGAAGATGCCGGGATGCGACTCGAGCACCGACCGCCGGAGCACCTCGAGGCCGTCGTCCTCGTGGCAGAACTGCAGGCGCGGGTCGTAGCCCAGCACGCTGGGCACGATCGGCAGGGCGAAGAACGACCCGAGGACGCTGTCCATGTGCCCGCCGAGGAAGTTGGCGAAGCGCAGGATCGTGACGTCGATGTCCGGGCGGCGCCGTGACAGCTCGCGGACGTAGCCCTCGACCTCCGTGGCGTCCTTCGCGAAGCCGGAACCCGGTGGCGTCGAGGGCGTGTCCTGTTCGCGGAACATCGCCGGGTCCGTGTGGTCGGAGCCGTACACCGCGGTGTTGGACTTGAGGACGAAGGTGCGTACGTGCTCGGAGCGCTGGCAGGCCGCCAACAGCTGCATCGCACCGATGACGTTCTGTTCCTTCTGGTGCGCGCGACCGCCGACCTCCGCCGGGCCGGCGACCGTGGACATGTGGACGACCGTGTCGACTCGTGACGTCCGGATGATCCGGGAGACCAGCGGGTTGCGGATGTCGGCACGGACGAACTCGGTGCGCTGGAGGTCCAGCGTCGGCTCCCGGGTGTCGACCCCGATGAGTTCCTCGATGCGGTCGTCCGCCTCGAGCGTGCGGGCGAGCCGGGCCGTCAGCGGGCCCGAGATGCCGGTCAGCAGCACACGCCGTCCGCCCGTCATGACACCCCCTGCCATGGCCGTCCTCGCCTGATCCTGGTCTGCATGGGGTCAGTGAACCAGACGACGTCGCACCGCAGACGGGCCGGACCCGACCCGACGGCCGCGACCGCGCGACGTCAGCCTGCCGAACCCACCCCGGCACGCACCCCTGCACTCAACCCTGGGAGGCGTCGGGGAGGTCCATGGTCGCCGGGTCGACCACCATCGCCTCGAGGTAGTCGTCGAGGGCGGCTTCGGCGACGCGGTACGCGCGACCGACCCGCACGGCGGCGAGATCGCCACTGCGGATCAGGCGGTAGACCGTCATGGTCGAGACACGCAGGAGGTCGGCGACCTCGGCGACGGTGAGCAGGTTCATCCCCATGCGCGGGACTCTAGCGCGTGCGGAGCCGAACGGACCAACGAGAATCGGACGTTTCGTACAGCGGTCACAGCCGTACCCCGTGATGCGGGAGCACGAGCCGCGCGAGCGCGTCCACGGCCTCGCGGGCGGCGTCTCGCGTGCGCCCCGACGTGGCCGGATCGGCCGCGTAGGACGGGTCCACGAAGGCTGTCGGCGCCGCCTGCCCGGTCCGGCGGTGGGCCGTCTCCCGCCAGCGGATCGGGATGTCGACGGGCAGCGACTGGCCGGCCATCTCGGCGAACGCCATCGTCCAGGCCCGCGGCACGACCTGGACCAGCTGGTAGCCCCCGCCGCCCAGCGCCACCCAGCGCCCCTCGGACACGTCGTGCGCAAGTCGGTGGAGGCGCGCCACGATCTGTTCGAAGTCGTCGACGGACAGGGACAGGTGGGCGAGCGGATCCGTCGCATGGGTGTCGCAGCCGAGTTGGGTCACGAGCACGTCGGGCGCGAACGCCCGGATGAGGGGCTCGATCGCCCGGTCGAAGGCCTCGAACCACACGCTGGCGTCGGTGCCGGGGTGGAACGGGATGTTGGCCGCGGACCCCGGCGCCCCCGGCCCGCCGACGTCCTCGACGAAGCCCGTGCCGGGGAACAGGAAGCGCCCCGACTCGTGCAGGGACACGGTCAGGACCCGGGGGTCGTCCGCGAACATGACCTCCACGCCGTCACCGTGGTGGACGTCGACGTCCACGTAGCAGACGCGCTCCGCGCCGTGCTCGAGCAGCCAGTCGATGGCGATCGCCGCGTCGTTGTAGATGCAGAAGCCGGCAGCCCGGTCGGGCATCGCATGGTGCAGGCCACCCGCCGGGTTGAACGCGTGGATGGCGCGCCCCTCCCAGACCGCCTGGGCCGCGGTACGCGACGCGGCACACACCCCGCGCGACGCCTCGTGCATGCCACCGAACACGGGGTTGTCGCCGGGGCCGAGGCCGTGCGCCCAGTCGGCGCGGATCGTCGGGTCGGCGGACACCCGCCGCACCGCCGCGACGAAGTCCGGTCGGTGCAGACGCAGCAGGTCTGCGTCCTCGATCGGGCTGGGCAGGATCTCGACCACGCCGTCGGCGGTCGCCAGGCCGGTCTCACGGATCAGGTCCACGGTCAACTCGACCCGGACCGGCGCGAGGGGATGGTCCACCCCGAAGTCGTACGCCGTCATGCCGTCGTCCCACACCAGGGCGACGCGCTGTTCCGGGGTTCCCGCCATGCTCGATCTCCGGTCGTGTGACGAGCCTACGGTCGCAGGCAACCGCCGGCCGCCGGACGGTGCAGGATCAGCCCCCGGACAGTTCCTCACCGCGCAGCTTCGCCGCCTCGATGGCGTCGAGGAACGCGGCGCGCACCCCGGCCGACTCGAGGGTGCGGATCGCCGCGATGGTCGTCCCACCCGGTGACGTGACCTGCTCGCGCAGCTCCACGGGGTGCAGGCCCGAATCGGTGAGCATCCGGGCGCTGCCGACCATGGTCTGCAGGATCAGTTCGGACGCGACCTCACGAGGCAGCCCAAGGAGGATCCCGGCGTCGATCATGGCCTCGGCGAGCAGGAAGAAGTAGGCCGGGCCGGACCCGGACAGCGCCGTGACGGCGTCCATGTGGTGCTCACTGAGGCGGATCACGCGGCCGACGTGGCCCAGGATGTCCTCGGCGAGGGCCAGGTCCGCCTCGCCGGCGTGTGCCCCGGCCGCCACGACCGACATCGCCTCGTCCACCTGGACCGGCGTGTTCGTCATGACCCGGACGACCGGCACGTCCGCCGGGAGCAGCGCCTCGATCGCGCGCGTGGTCGTCCCGGCAGCCACCGAGATGACCGTCTGTCCCGAGTGGAAGGCGGCCGCGGAACGGCCGAGGACGTCGAGGAGGGTCTGCGGCTTCAGCGCCACGAGGACGACATCGGCCTTGCCGATGGCGGCGTCGTTGTCGGTGGTGGTGTGCACGCCGTACAGGTCTGCCAGCTCCGCCGCCCGATCCTCACGACGGGCGGTGGCCACGACCTGGTCGGCGTCGACCCATGCCGAGCGCAGCAGGCCGCGCAGCAGCGCCTCACCGAGGCGGCCGGTGCCGATGATCGCCAGGGTTCCGTCCACGTCGTCCTCCGCAGGTTTCGCATCCGTCAGCGCGAGGCGAGCGCTCGCAGGAAGAACTGCAGGTTCGCAGGTCGTTCCGCGAGGCGTCGCACCAGGTACGGATACCACTGTGCCCCGAACGGTACGTACACGCGCACCCGGAGGCCACGTTCGACGAGCGCCTCTCGCCAGTCCGTGCGCACGCCGTGGAGCAGTTGGACCTCGAACTCGTCGTCCCGACGCCCCAGCGCGCGAGCCGTCGTCCGGACGCGGTGGAGCAGGACGTGGTCGTGCGTGGCGAAGCGCGGGAACGTGTCGCCGGCGAGCAGGTCCGCGGCAATGGCCTCGTAGTTGTCGCGGATCGCCTCACGGTCCTGGTGGGCAATGGCGGCGGGCTCGTCGTACGCACCCTTGCAGACCCGTAGGGATGCCCCGAGCCCGGCCAGACGCGCCGCGTCGTCACGGGTCCGGTGCAGGTAGGCCTGCACGGCGCAGCCCAGGTTGTCGTGGCCGGCAGCACGCAGGTCGGCGACGAGGTCTATCGTCCGGCCCGTGAGCGCCGAGCCCTCCATGTCGACGGTCACGTGCGTGCCCACCTCGGCGGCGCGGCGGGCGACGACCGCGACCCGCCGGCGGCAGTCGGCCTCGTCGACCTCGAGCCCGAACTGCGTCAGCTTCACGGACAGGGAGCAGTCCAGCCCGCGGTCCGCGATGGCGTCGAGCGCCGCCACGTAGGCCTGCGCGGCGGCGTCGGCCGCCGCCGGGTCCGTCACGGCCTCGCCGAGGTGGTCGAGCGTGACCGCCATGCCGCGGGCGTTCAGGTCGACGACGACGGCAAGCGCGTCCTCGAGCGCCTCGCCAGCGACGAACCGGTTGACCACTGGGGCGGCCGCCCGCGACGACCTGGCCAGCGCCTGCAGGCGGTCGCTGTCGGCCGCCGCGAGGAGGAGTCGGCGCAGCACTAGCCGGACACAGGGTTCGGCGGCATGCCGTTGCGGGCGCGCCACGCCTGTTCGGACTCGATGTAGGTCGCGAAGCCCGCCCGCAGGACGGCGTTGAACGTCGCGTCCGCGGTGGCCAGCACCTGCCCGAGGACCTCGTCGATCACCTCGGCCGACAGCACCTGGCGTGGAACCGCCCCGACCAGCACGACGTCCCCTTCGTCGTCGAGGGCGTAGTGCACCCAGGTCAGGCGCTCGTTGCGGTGCAGGACGAGGCCGTAGACCTCTGCGTGACCCTCGTCGGGCACGCCGCACAGCAGCGCCGACACCCGCAGGCTGCGTTCGTCGAGGCGGAACAGGACCGGCAGGGTCCGCTTCCACTCCCCTGCGAGCATCGTCATCCACTGGCGCTCGCCCACGGCGTCCACGTCCAGACCCGACTTCTCCAGGGTCTCGACGAGCAGGTCCCCGTCGTCGCGACTCATGCTGCCCCCTCTTCGATGGTCGCGTCGTCGTCGACGTCCTCGTCGCCCCGCGCCCGTCGTTCCACGACACCGGCGTACACCCCGAGCAGGCGGTCGACCGTCCGGTCCCACGACGCCCCGGTGGCGGCGCGGCGCCCCTCGGCCCCCAGTGTTGCCGCCCGCGCGGGATCGGTCAGCACCTCGACCACTGCGCGCGCATGGTCGGCCGGATCGTGACCGGGCACGCGGATGCCGCCAGCCCCGACGACGTACCGCAGGCCCGACACGTCGGCCGCGACGACCGGCGTCCCGCAGGCCTGTGCCTCCAGCGCGACCAGGCCGAAGGTCTCACTCCGCGACGGGACGACGACGACGTCGGCGCGGCGGTACAGCCCCGCGAGGCGTTCCTGCGGCATCGCGGGCAGCAGTCCGACCGCATCGCTGATGCCGAGCTCCTCGGCGAGCAGCCGCAGCTCGTCAGGCCCGCTGCGCCCCGACCCCGACCCGCTCGTGCCGCCGACGACCAGCAGGCGCGCATCGGGAACCTGCTCGCGGACGTGGGCGAGGGTGGCGACCGCGACCTCGGGCCCCTTCAACGGCTGGAGCCGACCGACGAAGAGCAGCAGGGGCGCCTCCCCGGTCACGACGCCGTCGAGGTCGTCGCCGCCGGGGGGCGCGTCGGGCCGGAACAGGTCGAGGTCCACCCCCGCCGGCACCACCGCGATGTCCGCACCGGACAGGCCGAACGTGCGGTGCAACAGCCGTGCCTCGCCGCAGGTGAGGCCGAGGACCTTGTCGGCCTCGCGTGCGATTCGGCCCTCGGCGGCCAACCGCAGCGGCGACTCCGGGACGTCGCCGGGTGCCAGGGTCGCGTTCTTGAGGACGCCCAGCGTGTGGAAGGTCTGCACGAACGGGACGTCCCACCGCTCCGCGACCCGCCGTCCGACCCATCCCGACAGCCAGTAGTGGCCGTGCACGACGTCGTAGTCACCGTCCGAGTGGGCCAGCATCGACAGCGTGAAGGAGCAGAGGTGGTTGGTCAGCTCCTCCTTGGCGAGCGGTGCCGGTGGGCCCGCGTCCACGCGGACCACGTGGACCCCGTCACCGATGGGGGTGCGGTCGGGCTGGCCCGCCGCGGTCCGCCGCGTGAAGATGTCCACCTCGACGCCCCGCCGCGCAAGGCGCCGGACGGACTCGAGCACGTACACGTTGAGGCCGCCGCCGTCACCGGCTCCAGGCTGTTCCAGCGGGCTGGTGTGGACGCTGATGACCGCGACCCGCTGCACCGGCGCACCGGCCGGTGTCCGATGGCGCGGGCCGATGGTCACGCGCCGGACCCGCGCGTCGCCGTGAAGCGGACCAGCTCGCGGTCGGTCGCCCCGAAGCGGTACTTGTAGGGCTCGTCGCCGCGCAGCAGGTCGAACTCGCGGCAGCCCTCCTTCGCGGCGATCTCGATCAGGTCGCCGACGAGCACCATGCCGGGGCCGAGCGCCCGCAGCGCGGGGTCGAACGTGGAGTTGTAGAGCCCCCAGTGCCCGCCCTGGACCAGCGAGATGGTGAAGGCGCCGGGACGGTCGGCGACGTCGAGGACGTGGAGGCGGAAGGCATCCGGACCGAACTCGTCGGCGAGGGCGTGGAAGAAGGTGCGCATGACGTCGCGGCGGAAGAACCCGCCCTTGTCGGACTCGTTGCCGGCGGCCATCTCGAAGAAGTCGTCGAGGCGGTCGTGGAGGTGCGCCTCCTTGACCTCGACGAGGCGGACCTCGCCGGCGTCGCGGGCGAGCTTGCGCGCACGACGCTTCAACTCGTGGCGCTGCTTGGAGGGCAGCGAGCCGAGGTAGGCGTCGTAGCCGCCGGACAGGTCGATGTGGGGGCAGACGTCCTCGCGGCCCCGATCGAGCAGCGTCCACCCACGCTCGACGACGCCGGTCTCGAACAGGTCGGGCCAGGTCGAGTCCACCGCCAGGCCCCGGAAGGCGAACTCGTCCCAGTCGAGGTCCGTGGCCAGCAGGTCGAGGTAGGCGGCCGCGACGTCAGCGCGGTCGTGCCGGCGCGCGACCGGGCCCAGGTAGTCCGTCACCTCGTTGCCGCCGAGGAACTGCCGCAGCTCCTGGGGGCCGGTCATCGTCGACATGCGCTCGTGCGCCTCGGCCACCACGCCAACCAGACGGCCCTCGTCGGAGAACAGGTGCGTGCGGGCCTCGACGGCGTCGCCGAGCACGCGCTTCCAGACCTCGAGGAAGCGGGGGCCCTGGAACAGGGTCGCGTTCGGGTCCTCGTCGAGCAGAAGCTCCCAGTCGGCGCGCGCCGACCCGGTCGCGATGCCCTCGACGGTGCGTACGGTGATCACGTCGTTGCCTTGCCGGAGTCGTTGCGCAGCGTACGAGGTCAGGCCTCGTCAGCCGCTTCGTCGCCGGCGGTCGAGGCCGCGACGTCCGCGTCGTCGACGTCGCCGGTCGTCACGGCGTCGATCAGGCCTCGCAGGGGGTTGGGACGGTGCGCCCCTGCCACCGCCTCGTCCGCGTGCTCCTCGAGTTCGTGAAGGCGACGGAACGACCGGTACATCTCGACCACGGCCGTCTTCTGCGCGGCGGTCAGGTAGGGGTCCCGCTCCACCGCGCTCTCGACGTCCGGGTCGACCTCGCGTTCCTCGAGGATGCCGGCACGCACGTACAGGCTCTCGGACGAGATCGACAGCGCGCGGGCGATGGCCTGGAGGATCTCGGCCGACGGCTTGCGAAGACCGCGCTCGATCTGTGAGAGGTAGGGGTTGGAGACACCGGCAAGCTTGGCCAGGTTCCGGAGCGACAACTTCGCCGACTCGCGTTGGTTGCGGATGTACGCACCGAGGTCGACCACACGCGACGCCGCGGTGTCGCCGTCATGGCCCTCGTCCACGGGATGCTCGATGGTCACGTCGTGGTGCCCTTCGTCGATCCGCCAGCCTGGCCGGCCCGCGGCAGGAGGGTAGCCGCGACACGGGCACATCGACCCAAGCGGCACGCGACCGCACCGGGGCGCTCCCGCTCAGCGGACGAAGTCGAGGCCCTCGGGGTCCGTGACGCCGCGTTCCTCGCACATCGCGACGAACTCCGTGGCGAGGTACGGGTCGAACTGCGTGCCACCCATTGCATCGATCTCCTCGACCGCGGCATGGACGGGCATGGCGGCCCGGTAGGGACGATCCGTCGTCATGGCGTCGAAGGTGTCGATGATCGAGAAGATCCGCGCTGGGAGGTAGATGTCCTCGCCGGCGACGCCGTCCGGGTAGCCGCGCCCGTCCCAGCGTTCGTGGTGGTGCAGCACGCCAGGCAGCACGTCGGCCAGCGGGGGAATGTCCCTGAGAATGTCGTATCCCACCTGCGGGTGCC
>JBFJMP010000074.1:0-8731 GCA_041633895.1 Nitriliruptoraceae bacterium | reverse complement strand
CCTGGGCGATCTCGTCCTGGGTCTCGATGTCACGAGCCTGGTTCGAGATCTCCTCGACGACGCGCTCGACGGCCTTGTCGATGCCGCGCTTGAGCGACATCGGGTTGGCGCCGGCCGCGACGTTGCGGAGGCCTTCCTTGACGATGGCCTGGGCCAGGACCGTCGCCGTCGTGGTGCCGTCACCAGCGACGTCGTTGGTCTTGGTCGCGACCTCCTTGGCGAGCTGCGCACCCATGTTCTCGTACGGGTCTTCGAGCTCGACCTCACGTGCGACGGTCACGCCGTCCTTCGTGATGGTGGGGGCGCCCCACTTCTTGTCGATGACGACGTTGCGGCCCTTGGGACCGAGCGTCACCTTGACGGCGTCTGCGAGCGTGTTGACGCCCTTTTCGAGACGACGACGGGCGTCCTCGGAGAAGCTGAGGATCTTCGCCATTGCGTGTCCTTTCGTGTTGAAGTCTGGTGTGCGTGAGGCTGGCGCGTGCGGTCAGTCCTCGCGTCTCGCCGGCGGCGTGACGTCTGGATGCGACGCGTCAACCTGGATGTTTCGCGTCAGCGAAACTCCCGAGCTGAACCGAAGGTTCAGCCGACGATCGCGAGGATGTCGCGAGCGGAGAGGATCAGGTACTCCTCACCCTCGACCTTGACCTCGGTGCCGCCGTACTTCGAGAACAGGACGGTGTCGCCCTCGTTCACGTCGACGGGGATCTGCTCGCCGGTCTGCTCGGAGCGCTTGCCCGGGCCGACGGCGACGACGGTGCCCTGCTGGGGCTTCTCCTTCGCGGTGTCCGGGATCACAAGGCCAGACGCGGTGGTCTGTTCCTTCTCGTCGATGGTGACGATGACCCGGTCCTCGAGGGGACGGATTGCGACCTTCGTGGCGGTCAACGTGTCCTCCTGCGGTGTTCGGGCGCAGTCGGGTTGGACCCGCTGCGCGACGTGTGGTGTCGGTGTGGCCGGATGGCCTTCGAAGCACTGGAGTCGTCCGGAACCGGACGCTTGCACTCTCTCACTCCGAGTGCCAGCGACGCTAGCACTCGCCACCCGAGAGTGCAATGGAGGGGCCGGCAAGGCTGCGTCGCCCAGGCGCAAGTGGCCTGAGCCGGCGACGCCGGGGCGGTCCCGGACTGGCTGGCCGACGGACCGCGACGGACGAGCCGGCCACCGCCGCGAGGCAACGCTGCGTTGCCGACGGCGCGGTTCCGACAGCGGAGCGTCGCAGCTGTCAACCAAACCCGTCCGCTGTGCGCACGTTGCCGAGAAGTTGCTCGGAGGGCCTTCTACCCATCGTGATCCGACCCCTACGCTCTGTACAGGTCCTGTGTGTCCAGGCCGGACGTACGCACGATCCCAGAAGGATCCCCCATGGCGGAGCACCAACAGCGACTCGGCTCGCGCCTGCGCGCGATCCGGCGCCAGCAGGGGCTGACGCTGCAGGAGGTCGAGGACCGCAGCGAGGGGACGTGGAAGGCCGTCGTCGTCGGGTCCTACGAGCGCGGCGACCGCGCGATCTCCGTCGCCAAGCTCGCGCGTCTGGCCACGTTCTACGGCGTGCCGCTGCGTGACCTGCTCCCGGCGCCGGCAGACGACAGCACCCCGATCGACCCGGACAGCCTCCCCCGGATCTGCCTGGACCTCACCCGCCTCGAGGCCGACGACGCCCAGTCCGACGACGTGATCATCGCCCTGAACCGCTACGCCCACCGCATCCAGGTCGAGCGGGGCGACTACAACGGCCGGGTCCTCACGATTCGTCGCGACGACCTGCGTGCGATCGCCCTTGCCTTCGGCATGGAGCCAGCGGAACTCGTCGGCCGCCTCGACGCCGCCCACGCCCTCGTCCGCTGACCCCAACAGCACCCCCGAGCCACACCGGACGCACGCAACCGGGACGGCGTGGTTGTCGCGCAGTCGCCCTCAAGCGGAGCGCAGGCCGCCAGGCCGAGCACCAAGGGGCGACGAAGCGGCGGCGGCGCCGACCCGGCCGCTACGCCCGGACGGCGAGGCGCCACTCCTCCCGGTCGACGAACCCGGCGGCGGCGTAGGCGGTCCGCGCCGCGGTGTTCGCATGTCGGACGTGCAGGCTGACCGGACGGTCGCCCGGGCCCTCTGCCAACGCGCCCCGCACCGCAGCCGCCACGGCGGCACGCCCCAGCCCCTGGCCGCGTTGGTCCGGTACCAGAACGATCCCGGACAGCTGCACGCCCCACACCGGCGACGACACGGACCGCTCGAGCTTCAGGAACGGCGCCCCGACCGGGCCGACCACCCAGACCAGACCTCGGTCCACCGTCTGCACCAGGCGATCGCGGTAGCCCCGGTAGGCCTGCCGGCCCGGGTCCGGCCCGAACTCGTCGTCGACGTGCAGCCGCACCGCCAGGCTCGCCAGGCGGTCCAGGTCCTCCGGCACCGCTCGTCGCAATCCCGGGTCGGGCAGCTCACGTGCGCTGGGGATCGCCTCGTGGTCCACGGTCATGTAGCGCTGGTGGTGGACGCGCGTCCCGGTCGGCACCCCACCCCCCATCACAGCCTCGGCTGCCGGGGCATCGCCCACCAGCAGGCGCCACCGGCGGGACGGCGTGCCGGCGGCAGCGATCAGGTCGGGGTCACCGCAGGGCACGAGCACACGCCCCGGATGCACGACGCCCAACGCCCACCGGCCACCGTCGGTGACGACGCGGAGGACGTCCACGCCGAACCCGTCGAGGCACGACAGCGCGAACATGTGCCGGACCTCGCCGCCGACCTCACACGGGTGGTCGGCGAGCCGCCTGCGCCAGGTGTCCAGCTCCGTGGGGGCCACCCGCCGCCAGCGTGGCTTCATGGGTCGAGTGCGACCACGTCCGCCAACGGCAGGTTGGGGTCCGCAGCCAGGTCGAGCGATGCGAACACCCCGGCGTGCAGCAGGTTCGCCCCGCTCGCCGCCACCATCGCCCCGTTGTCCGTGCACAGTTGCACGTGCGGAGCCATGAGCCGCAGCCCCTGGTCGTCGCACGCCCCGAGCATCCGTTCGCGCAGGCGCGAGTTCGCGGCGACGCCCCCCGCGATGACGACCGTCTCGATCCCCTCGGACTTCGCCGCGGCCAGCGTCTTCTCGAGCTGGACGTCGACGATCGCCTCCTGGAACGACGCCGCCACGTCGGCGAGGTCCGGCTCCTCGCCGGCGGCCTCCATGCGACGCAGCTCGCGGATCACCGCCGTCTTCAACCCCGACAGCGAGAAGTTGTAGGTCCCGTCCCCGGTCATGGGACGCGGGAACGCGAACGCCTTCGGGTTGCCACGCGTCGCGAGTCGGTCGATCTCCGGCCCGCCCGGGTACCCGAGCCCGAGGAACCGCGCGATCTTGTCGAACGCCTCGCCGGCCGCGTCATCGATCGTCGAGCCGAGCTGGCGGAACGCCGGCTGCGTGCTGTCACCGGTCGGGGGCTCCATCACCACGAGGCTGGTGTGCCCACCCGAGACGACCAGCGCGAGCACCGGCGGTTCCAGCTCGCCGTACTCGAGCTGCGCGGCCTCCACGTGGGCGCGCAGGTGGTTGACCCCCAGCAGCGGCAGTCCGGTCGCGAGCGCGAGTCCCTTCGCCCCGGCGACGCCCACGAGGAGCGCACCGACGAGGCCGGGCCCGGCGGTCACCGCGAGGGCGTCGATGTCGCTGAGACGACAGCCCGCCTCGACGAGTGCCCGCTCGATGGTCGGCTGCATCAGCTCGAGGTGGGCGCGCGCCGCGACCTCAGGAACGACCCCGCCGTAGGGGGCGTGGAGGTCGACCTGTGAGGCGACGACGTTGGACCGCACGGTGAAGCGGTCCTCGACGATGCCGACGGCGGTCTCGTCGCACGAGGTCTCGATGCCGAGGACGAGCATCAGGCTGCTCCGAGGTCGTGGTGCCACATGATCAGGGCTGGTTCCCGCGCCCCATCGGGCTGCCGGGGCGGGTAGTAGTCCGGCCGCTCGCCGGCCTCGACGAAGCCCCGGCCCGCGTAGAGGCGGCGTGCGGGCACGTTCCCCGGTCGGACCTCGAGGGTCGCCGCGATCGCGCCCCGTTCACGCAGGGCATCCAAGAGGACGTCGAGCAGGGCGCCACCGATGCCGGCGCCCCGCGCGTCGGCTGCCACCGCGATGTCCAGGACGTGGCCGTCGTCCACGGCCACCATGCCGAGTGCGACGCCGACGACCCGGTCGAGGTCGGCGGCACGCGTCGCCACGAGCACGATGCGGTCGGGTGCCTCGAGGTCGGCGTCGAGCAGGTTCACGGTCGACGAGCCCAGACCATCCAGCGCCCGAATGCCGTCGGCGTCCGCCCGGGTGGCGGGGCGCACGGTCAGGCCCGGCGTCGCGGTGTGCACGTCGGTCGCCGCGGTCATCCCTGACCCGCCTGCATGCGCCCGCGTTCCTGCCATCCGATGGCGGCGTCGACCTGGCGCAGGTAGATCGGCTTCATGGTCCCGGGGCGCTCGGTCTCCTCGCGGATGAACCGGGGCACGGCCAACGCCCCGAGGTCACCGGCGTCCGGCGTCGCGCGACCGCCTTCGGCCACGTCGACGTCGACGGCACCCTCCAGCGCCCCGCGATGCCGCAGGCCACCGTCGCCGAGGACGAGGCAGTGCTCACCGACGGAGTCGAGTTCGGCCGTCAGCTCGTCCGGCCGACCGACGCGCAGGTCGCTGAGGCGCTGGACCCCGCCCGGGGCGCAGCGGTACAGCGCCCAGAACAGCTGGCCGCGACGGGCGTCGAGCGTGGCGCAGATGAGGCGTCGGGTGTGGCGCGCCTGGAAGGCGAGCACGTCGAGTCCCGACATGCCGACCATGGGCAGGTTGCGCGCCATCGCGAACGACTGGGCCGTGGCGATGCCGACGCGCAGCCCGGTGTAGAGGCCCGGCCCCAGTCCGACCGCCACCCCGCTGACGTCGTCGGGGGTGAGCCCGGCCTGGTCGAGGCAGAAGGCGATGGCGGGCGCGACGAACTCGCCGTGGCGACGAGGGACGCCCAGCGACGCTTCCGCCACCACGCCGTTCTCGTCGACGAGCGCGACCGACGACCGGTCGGTCGAGGTCTCGACCGCGAGCACCAGCATGTTCAGCCTTCTCGCCATGGAGCGCAGAGGGTGGCGAGTTCCTGATGGCGCTCGCCCCACGAGCCGTGGGTCCGCAGGACCACGGTACGCGGCGCAGGAGGCACGGACCCGTCGTCCACGGGTTGGGTCTCGGCGGTCAGGTCCTCCGCGTGCACGATCTCGACGTCGAGCCGATCGGCCGGCAGCACGCTCGCGATCGCATCGCCCCACTCCACGAAGGTCACGACGTCCGGGGCGAACACCTCGTCGCCGAGGTCGAACACGTCCTGCATGCGGTTCAGCCGGTAGACGTCGGCGTGCACGATCGGCAGGCGCCCGCGGTACTGGCGGACCAGGACGAACGTCGGGGACGTCACCGGCACGCCGATGTCGAGCCCGCGCGCCGCGCCCTGGACGAAACAGGTCTTGCCGGCGCCCAGTTCACCGCTGAGGGCCACGACGTCCCCGGGGAGGAACACGGCCGCGATCGCCTCGGCCAGCGCCTGCGTGCTGCTGGCGTCGGCCGTGTGGAGGGTCAGCGCGTTCGACACGGTCACGCGGTGACGTGCTCGGTGCGGGCGCGCAGTTCCGCCATCGCCTCCGCGCCCGTCGACAGCCGGCCGTCCAGCACTGCCTTGGCGGTCATGAAGTCGCGTCGGATCGAGGCGACGACCGTCTGGTTGCCCTTGATGACGGATGCCGGGTGATAGGTCGGGATCAGCGTCACACCGTCGTAGACGTCGAAGCGGAAGCCCGCGACCTTCTCGAGCGGGATGCGGCGACGCAGGATGAGGCCGGTGGCGACCGGTCCCAACGTGATGATGACGCGGGGCCGCAGGTGGCCGAGCTGCTCGATCAGGTAGGGCGAGCAGGCATCGACGACGTCCGCGTCCGGGGCCTCGTCACGCGGGTGGCACTTGACGACCGTGGTCACGTAGACCTTGTCGCGTTCGAAGCCGGCCTCGCCGAGGAGGTTGTCGAGCAGGTTCCCGGCGGCGCCGACGAACGGACGCCCGAGGAGGTCCTCGGTGCGGCCGGGCGCGTCGCCGATGACGACGACGTCGGCGTCCTGGTCACCGTCGCCGAACACGACCTTGGTACGACAGTCGCTCAGCCGGCAGTCCGTGCAGGCTGCGGCCGTGCGCTCGAGTTCACGCCACGAGCGAAGGTCCCGCTGCGTGAGGTCCAGCGGGTTGGTGCTCTCCAGGGAGAACGTGGTCTGCGGCTCGTTGCCCATGCGGGCGTGACTCCTGCTGCGATGCGGCCGGTGGGTGTGGACGGCGCGACGTCGCGATCGGCGTGCCCAGAGGGTACCGGCCCGACGGTCACCCTGAACGAGCGTCCAACGCGCGTATGGGGCCGTTCCACGCGCAAATCCCGATCCGGATCGGATGCCCGGTTCAGGCGGGTTCGCGCCCCTCGGTCGGGCCCCGCCGGGCGGCCTCGGCAACCGCTTCCGTCGCGAGATGGGCCACCAGGTCCAGCGGGGCCTCGACCCTGCCGATCGCCAGCGCGAAGAGGGCGTCGCCGTCCATCGACGTGTGGGCGGGGCGGACCGCACGCGCGATCCCGTCGTGGGCCAGGTCGGCCACGCGGTGCGTGTCGAGCTTGTCGAGGCGAGCGTTGGTCACGACCACGCCGATGACGGTGTTGAGCGTCGGCCCGCCGTCCGGGACACCTGCCCCGGACACGTCCGCGGTCGGCATCCCACGGAAGAGGGCCGTCGGGTCGGACGGGAAACGGGACGCGTCCGTGGGTGCCGTGGACGCCACGAGGCACGTCCCGTCGTCGGCGAACACCTCCCCCACGGCGTTGTTGACGACGAGCGCCCCGACCACGAGGTCACCGTCGGTGTGCACCGCGATGCCCTGGCCCGACGGGCTGGCGTGGCCGATGCCGCCGACCTTGGCGACCGTCGCCCCGGCCCCGGCGCCCACGCGTCCCTCGGCAGGGTCCGCGGTCGAGGCGGCCTCGCATGCCGCCCACCCCGCGCCCGCGTCGGGGCGCGAGCCGGGCATCGTCGCGGCACGGTCGAGGATGATCGCCCCGCCCACGATCGGGACGACCCCGGTCGGCAGGGGGTAGCCGATGCCCTTGGCCTCGAGCCACCGCATCACGCCGTCCGCCGTCGCCAGGCCGAAGGCCGAGCCACCCGACAGGGCGATGCCGTGGCAGACGCTGACCTTGCCGGCCGGGCCGAGGGCGGCAGCCTCGCGTGTGCCCGGAGCCTGGCCTCGGACGGCGATGGCCCCGACGGTGCCCGCCGGTGGCAGCACGACGGTGCAGCCCGACACCGAGTCACCGGAGGTCCACGTGCCGACGCTGACGTCCGCGAGTCCGAGTGCCATCCGTCGCCTCGTCGTCAGTCCCGGGCCGGGCGCTCCGACCGCGTGGCGAGCACGCTACTTCCGAGGGACGTCAGTGTCGCGGGACGCGCGCCGAGATCCCGCAGGAGATCTCGTAGCTGATGGTGCCGACCGCCTCGGCCCACTCGTCGACGTCGACGTGCTCGTCGCCCTGCCCACCGAGCAGCACGACCTCGTCGCCGATCACGGGTTCGACGTCGCCGCACCAGACCATCACCTGGTCCATCGTCACGTTGCCGACCATCGGCCGCCGCACCCCACCGTGCAGCACCTCGACGCGGTTCGTCAGCGCCCGCGGGACCCCGTCCGCGTACCCGATGGGCACGGTCGCGACCCAGCCGTCAGCGGGTGCCGACCAGCTGTGGCCGTAGGACACGGGGGTCCCGGCGGGGACCCGCTTGGCGTACGACACCGCCGACACCAGTCGCAGCGCCTGGCGCAGTCCGTGGTCACGTGCGCGCACGTCGGGAGCCGGTGAGAGCCCGTAGACGGCGATGCCGCAGCGCACGAGGTCGAAGGCCGCGCCGGGGTGCAGCAGGGTCCCGGCCGAGTTGGCGGCGTGGATGATGCGCGGAGCGAGACCGCGGTCCCCGATCCGACCGAGCAGATCGGCGAATCGCGCCAACTGCTCGGCGGTGGTCGTGACGTCAGGTTCGTCCGCACGGGCGAGGTGGGTCCAGACACCTTCGAGGTCGACCTTCCACGACGACGCCGCGGCGATCAGGTCGTCCCAGCCGTCGGGGGGCGCGCCCACGCGGCCCATTCCCGTGTCGAAGCACAGGTGGATGCGGACCGGCGCCCCCTCGACGCGGGCGCGCATGTCGAGGGCCTCACCGAAGGCCAGCGTGTACACGCTGGGGGTCACGCCCGCGGCCAGAACCCGGTCCACGCCGTCCACCGGCGGCTCGGACAGCAGCAGGATCGGCGCGTCGATGCCGGCGGCCCGCAACTCCTCCGCCTCCTCGACCAGTGCCACGGCGAGCATCGAGGCACCCGCACCCAGCGCGGCGCGGGCCACGGCCGGCGCCCCGTGCCCGTAGCCGTCGGCCTTCACGACGGCACACACCGCCGCGTCACCGGCCGCACGGGCCAGCACCCCGACGTTGTGGGTCACCGCGTCGAGGTCGACCTCAAGGCGCGTCGGACGGACGGCGGACGTCGGTACGGGCGCGGTCACGCCAACCCTTCCTGCAGCGGCCACCTCGGGGCCAGCGACGCGAGTCGGCGCATCATGCCCTGCGCGGCGGGCAACGCGACGGCCAGTTCCGAGGCAGGGCCGAAGCCGCCGGTTGCCTCGGCGGCCCCAGTGGTG
>JBFJMP010000073.1:0-8734 GCA_041633895.1 Nitriliruptoraceae bacterium | reverse complement strand
GGCTTCGATGGGTACCTGCGCCGCCTGGGCGTGGTGGCCCGACTGTCGGTGTCGGGTGTGGCCGTGTCGGCGCCGGAGGGAGCGGTCATCCGCTCGACCAACGTCGTCCGGGAGCGGGTGCGGGCTGCCGCGGTCCGGGGTCTCGACGGCGATCGTGCCGGTCTGGCGGTCGGTCTCGTCACCGGGGACACGACGCTGCTGTCCGATGTGACCGAGGACCGCATGCGAGACGCCGGACTGACCCACCTCGTGGCCGTGTCGGGCTCCAACGTCGCGGTGGTGATCGCGGGAGTGGCACTGGCCTGCGGGCTGGCCGGCATCGGTCGCAGGGGGAGGACGATCGCTGTCGTGGTGGCGTTGCTGTGGTTCGCCCTGCTGACTCGGGCCGAACCATCGGTCCTGCGTGCGAGCGTCATGGCGGGGGCGGTGCTCGTCGCGCAGTGGCGCGGGGTACGGGGTTCGTCGGTGCACGCACTGGCGGTCGCCGTGCTGGTGCTCGTGCTCGTGGATCCGGCGCTGGCGGGCTCGCTGGGCCTGCTGCTGTCGGCGGGTGCCACGGCCGGGGTGCTCGTCCTCGCCCCGCTGGTCGCGCGGCGCCTGTCGCGGGTGCCGGGCCCCTTGCGAACCGTCCTGGCGGTCACGCTCGGGGCACAGGTGGCGGTTGCCCCGGTCCTGCTGGGAACGACCGGGTCGGTGCCCCTCGGGTCCGTTCCCGCGAACCTCGTGGCCGTGCCGGCAGCCGGGGTCGCGTCGCTGGTGGTGGGCGTCGCCTCCGTGGTGGCGGTCGTGCACGTCGGGGCGGCCGGGGCGGTGATGGGGTTCGCCGACCTGCCCCTGCGGGTGGTCCTCGCCGCAGGCGACTTCGGCGGGTGGCCGGTCGTGTCCGCTGCACGGCCGGGGTTGGTCGTCGGGGCCGTCGCCGGGTCGGCGTGGCTGCTGGCACGTCCCGGCAGTCGCGCAGGGACGGTTGCGCTGGTCGTGGCGCTCGGGTCCGGCACGACGCTCGTCGCCGTCGGCCACGCCCCGCCCACGATCCTGACGGTCACCGCGATCGACGTCGGGCAGGGCGACGCGATCCTGATCGAGGCCGATCCGGTGCGGATCCTCGTCGATGGCGGCCCCGACCGTTCGGCGGCGGACTGGCTGCGACGGGAGGGCATCGACCGCCTCGACCTCGTGGTCCTCACCCATCCGCATGCCGATCACGCCGACGGGTTGGTCGACGTGCTCGGTGCCGTGGACGTGGGGGCGTTCTGGTGGCGCCCCGTCCCCAACGACCTGACGTCGATGACCACCCTCGCCGACGACCTGTCCGCCCGGTCGATCCCGGTGCACGAACCCGTCGCGGGCCAGACCGCGGCGCTGGGAAGCCTCACGATTCACGTCCTCGCCCCCGAGCGCGGTCGGCCATGGGCGGGTGCCGACGGCGAGCTCAACGAGACCTCCATCGTCCTGCGCGTGGACCAGGGGGCACGCAGGGCGCTGTTGACCGGCGACGCCGAAGAGGGTGCCCAGGCCGCGTTGCTGCGCAGGCCGGCAGCGCTGGCTGCCGGGCTCCTCAAGGTCCCGCACCACGGCGGTGCAACGTCCGACCCGGCGTTCCTCGCCGCGGTCGGGGCGTCCGAGGCGCTGATCGGTGTGGGGCGTGACAACGGCTACGGCCATCCGACGGACGCGGTGTTGGACACGTTGGCGGCGCTCGGGACGACCGTCCATCGCACGGACACCGACGGGACCGTCCGCGTCACCGTCCCGGTGGTCGGCGGGGAGACGAGCCCGGACCCGGCCGCACTACGCTCGCCGCATGCATCCCGTCCACCTCATCGCCGGCGACGACGACCTGCTGGTCCAGCGGGCGACGGAGCGTCTGTTGGCGTCGCTGACCGCCGACGACCCGGAGCTCCAGGTCGAGGTCCACGACGCGAGCCAGATCGAGCAGCTGCCCGAGCTGCGCACCCAGTCACTGTTCGGCGGCCGGGTCTGCGCGGTCGTGCGCGGTGTGCAGGCGCCGAAGTTCACGCTGTCGGCCGGCCTGAAGGGTGAGCTCGAGGACTACGTCGCCGCCCCGGACCCGCAGGCGGTGCTCGTCCTCACCGCGGTTGCCGGCGAGCGCGGCAAGTCGTCCACGGGGAAGATCCAGAAGATCAAGAAGGGCGTCGAGGCCAACGGGCAGGTCATCGAGGCCAACGCCCCGCCGGACTGGAAGGACAAGGACTGGGCGGCCCTCGTCACGGCCGAGTTCAGCCGTCTGGGTCGCCGCCCCGGCCCAGGCGCGGTCGCCGCCGTCATGGAGCATGCCGGCGTCGAACCGTCCGTGATCGCGATGCGGGTCGGACAGGTCGTCGAGGCGACCTCCAACGAGGTGATCGCTGTCGAGGACGTCGAGCGGATCGTCGAAGGGCACGGGCGTCGGTCCGGCTTCGACCTCGCCGACGCGGTCGCCGACCGCGACCCGGCCGCCGCGATCACGCTGCTGCGCGGGTCGCTGGAGGCGGACCAGGAACCGCTGGCGCTGCTCGGCGCGGTGGCCTACCGGTTCCGCCAGCTGCAGCAGGTCCGCAGCGGTGCGTCGCCGCGCGACGTGCGGACCTCACCGGGTCAACACCAGCGGCTCCAGGCGGTCGCGCGGTCGTTCCACACCGGCGAGCTCGCGTGGTGCATGGACCGGATCGCGCAGCTCGACGTGGACCTGAAGGGCAACTCGGAGCTGCCGTCCGAGCTGTGCCTCGAGCTGGGCATCATCGACCTGGCCACCTCACGCGAGGTCGGGCAGCCCTGGAACCCGCTGGCCTGAGCGGCCCCGGCCCGACGCGGTCAGCCGTCGACCACGGCGTCGACGAGCTCGCGGTACGTGCGTGCCACCACAGCGACGGCGGACGGGGGCGGCGCGTCGATCGCTTCCACCTCGGCCAGCAGCGTCCGGGCGTGGTCAGCACGTTCGCCCGCTGCCGCCACGAACGCCTCGACCGCGTCCGCGTAACCGCCGGCGCGGGCGATGCCCTCGGCCACGGCGTCGCGCTGCAGGCGGACGGCGTCGGTCTCGAGGCCGAGCAGCTGACGGCGATCCCATCCGGGCGCGACCGCGGTCGAGGCGATCAGCTCCTGCAGGCGGTTCAGGCCGAGCCGGTCCGACAGGCGCAGCATCGCGTCGATCACGTCGGCGGTGTGCACGTCCGAGGTGGCCTCGCGGGTCCGGAGGCGCCGCGCGAGCGCCGAGGCATCCGGGACCATCGACAACTCCAGCACGGACGACACGACCATGGCGAGTTCGTCGTCGACCAGGTCGTCCATGAGTCGGCGCGCCGTGGCCAACCGCGCACGCTGTTGCCCGGTCGTGCCCAGTCGGGGGAGTGCTTCGCGGACGCGGCCGACGGTGCCGCGGTCCCGTTGGATCAGGTGGTGCACGTCGGCGTGGTGCACCTGCGGCAGATACCGGCGCGTCAGCCGCTCGAGCATCGACGCGAGGGCGGACGACAGTCCTCGCAGGCGTTCCTCGGTGACCATGCCGGCCAACGAGTCCAGTTGCGCGAACAGGGTCCCGCCGTCGACGACCTCGCGCGCCGTCCACGCCGCGGCCACGACCTGTGGCGTGGCGTGCCCGGTCTCGTCGGCGACGCGGAACACCCACGTCGGGCCGAGGCGGTCGATCAGGTCGTTGGCGACGAGGGTGGCCACCAGTTCCGGGTGGAGCCGGTGTGCCGGGATCAGGTCGCCGAAGTCGGCGACGAGTTGCGGCGGGAAGTACGTGCGGGCGATCGGCACCACGAGCGGATCGTGGGCGAGTGAGCTGCCGAGGATGTCCCGGGTGAGGGCGCGCTTGGCCGCCGCCTGCAGTGTGGCGAGCTCGGGGCGGGTCAGGCCGGCACCGACCTCGGCTCGCTCCGCGATCTCGTCGGTGCTGGGGAGGACGTCGACGTGGCGGTCGACCAGGCCGCGGTCCTCGAGGGCCACGAGGGTGGTCTCGACTGCCTCGAGGTCGCTCGCGGAGTGCGCGGTGGCGTTGGAGATCTGGCCCATCTGTCGGTCGATGTCCGACAGGACGTGCTGGACGACGTCGTCGGTCACCCGTTCGAGCAGGGCGTCACGATCCTCGGGGGCGAGGCGTCCGCGGTCGATGGCCTCGCGCAGGAGGATCTTGACGTTGACCTCGTGGTCGGAGATGTCCACGCCCGCGGCGTTGTGCATCGCGTCCTGGTCGACGCGCCCGCCCCGCCGCGCGTACTGGATGCGCCCGCGTTGGGTGATGGCGAGGTTGGCGCCCTCGCCCAGCACCCGTGCGCGCACCTCGGTCCCGTCGACGCGGACCTCGTCGTTGACCCGGTCGCCGACGTCCGCGTGCGTCTCGTCGCTGGCCTTGACGTAGGTCCCGATGCCGCCGAAGTACAGCAGGTCCACGGGGGCGCGCAGGATCGCGCGGATGACCTCGGCGGGCGTCAGGGAGTCCTGCGTGGTGCCGAGGACCTTGCGTGCCTCCGGGGACAGGTCCACGCGCTTGGCCGCACGGGAGATGACGAATCCGCCCTCCGAGATCAGCGTGCGGTCGTAGTCCTGCCACGACGAGCGCGGGAGGTCGAAGAGGCGCTGCCGCTCGGCAAACGAGGTGGCCGGGTCGGGCTCAGGATCGATGAAGATGTCCCGGTGGTCGAACGCTGCCACGAGTCGGATCGAGCGGCTCAGCAGCATCCCGTTGCCGAACACGTCCCCGGACATGTCGCCGACGCCGGCGACCTGGACCGGGTCCTCCTGCAGGTCCACACCGAGTTCCCGGAAGTGGCGGGTGACGGCAACCCACGCCCCGCGCGCCGTGATCGCCAGGGCCTTGTGGTCGTAACCCGCGGATCCACCGGAGGCGAACGCGTCGCCGAGCCAGAATCCCCGTTCCGCGGCGACGCCGTTCGCGACGTCCGAGAAGGTCGCCGTGCCCTTGTCCGCGGCGACCACGAGGTAGGGGTCGTCGTCATCGTGGCGTCGGACCCGTGTGGGCGGGACGACCTCGCCGTCGCGGATGTCGTCCGTCAGGTCGAGCAGCGCACGGATGAACGTCGTGTACTGGCGCTGGACGTCGTCGCGCAGTGCCGCGGGGTCGGTCGGTGGGCGCTTCAGCACGAACCCGCCCTTGGCGCCGTCGGGGACGATCAGGGCGTTCTTGAGGACCTGGGCCTTCATCAGGCCGAGCACCTCGGTGCGCACGTCGTCGAGGCGGTCGGACCAGCGGAGGCCACCGCGTGCGATGGGGCCACCCCGGAGGTGGATGCCCTCCACAGCCGGCGACGCCACGAAGATCTCGCGGTAGGGCACGGGGCGCGGCATGTCCGGCACGATCGACGAGTCGAACTTGAAGGCGAGGACGGGCACGGAACGACCCTGCGCGTCCTCGGCCCAGTTGTCGTCCCGGAACGCGGTGGTGCGCAGTGTGGCGTCGACGAGCGTGAGCATGCCGCGGACGACGCGGTCGTGGTCGAGTCGCACGATCGCGTCACAGGCGGTGAGGGCCGCCGCGCGCGCGGCCTCGATGTCCTCGTGGCTGGCGTCCAGGTCGGGATCGAACCGGGCTCGGAAGTACGCCATGACCAGGCGGGTGGCCTCGGGGTTCTCGAACATGGCGTCGTTGGTGTACGACGACGACAGGCTTGTGCCGACCTGGCGCCGGTAGCGCCGGTAGGCGCGCAGCACCGCGACCTCGTGCCAGCTGAGCCCGGCCCCCAGGATCAGTCGGTTCAGGTTGTCGACCTCGAGATGGCCTGCAGCCGCCGCGACCAGCGCGTCCGCTGCGAGTTCACGCACACCACTGGTGTCGTCGATCCCGACGTGGGGTTGCACCTCGAAGTCGTGGAGGAAGACGGCGGGGCCGTCGCCCTCGAGCTCGTCCGGGTGCTCGGCGAGCACGCGCAGCCCCAGCGACTCGAGCATGGGCAGGAAGTCCGACAAGGGGATCGGGTCGTTGCGCTGGGCGGCCTTGACGTGGAGGCCGGCCTGCGCGGACTGGATCCACACGTGGCGGACCTCGCCGCCGGACAGCAGCACGTCGAGTTCGGCGACGTCACGGGCGATGTCATCCGGCGCGTTGCGGTCGCGGTAGCCCTGGGGCAGTCGGCGGGCGACGTCGCTGGTGAGTCGGCGGCCGTCCTGTTCGCCGAACTGCTCGATGAGGTTGGCCCGCATCGTGTCGAGCCAGGGACGGGCCAGGGACAGGATCTCGCGCTCGAGGGCCTCCGCCGGGATGTTCGGGATCTCGCCACGGACGACGTGGACGGTGAAGCGGGCAACGGCCTCGACGTGGTCGCCGAGCGAGAGGTCCACGTCGACTGCGCTAGCCCCGAAGCGCTCGGTCAGCATGGCGGTGATGCGGCGCCGGACGGTCGCGGAGTAGTCGTCGCGGGGGATCGCGAGGATCACGGACACGGTGCGGGCGGCGCGATCGACCCGGGTGACGACGCGGATGCGACGGCGTTCCTCGGCGTCGAGCAGGGCGGCCATCGTGGCGCTGAGGTGTTCGGCGTCGGCCTCGAACAGCTCGTCCTTCGGCAACGTCTGGAAGAGGCCGACGAGGGTGGCTTCGTCGTGCGACCCCCGCACGATGTCCTCGGCGGCGAGGTAGGCCTCGAGGCGGCTGCGCAGCACCGGGGTCGTGCTGGCGGGCTCCGAGACCCCCGACGCGGTGAACAGGCCGATCAACCGCGACTCGCGAATGGCGCGGCCGTCGGCATCACGCCACAGCACGCCGACGTACTGCATGCGCTGGAGGCGGTGGACCGTGGACAGACGCGTGGTGCGCGAGAGCAGCAGGAGCGGGGCGTCGCGCAGGCGCTGCTGCTGTTCGCCGGTCAGGGACTCGACGGCGACGCCGTCGGCGAAGCGCGACTGGTCCGGGTCACGCAGCAGGCCGAGCCCGGACGACGTGTCGACGGCGACCGAGTGGGGCGACGCGCCCTCGTGGACCACGTCGTACTCGCGGAACCCGAGCAGCACGAAGTTGTCGTCGAGCAGCCAGTCGAAGAGCGCAGCGACCTCGTTGGCCTCGGCGGGGTCGATCCCGACGGGCGGGTCGGTGCGCAACCGTTCGGCCACCTCGGCGACCCGCTCACGCATGGCGTGGTGGTCGTCGGTGACGCGCATCACGTCGGTGAGGGCGGCTTCGAGGCGACCCTGGAGCTCGGCGATCCGGTCGTCGTCGAGGCGACGGTCGAGCTCGAGGTGCATGAACGTCTCGCGACGTTCGGCGTCACGTGCCGGCGTCAGCGCGACGAGGTGGCCGTCGGCATTGCGCTGCGTGCCGTAGATCGGGTGCACGTGGCGCAGGATCGACTCGCCGACGTGCTCGATCGTGCGCGAGACCGTGGACAGCAGGAACGGGCGATCCACGCCCGCCACCTCGACGATCGTGCCCGGCGTCGACCGTCCGTCCAGTGCGACCTCCGGGTTGTGGAGGCGGACGGACAGGTGGTCCGCGGGCGTGTCGTGGAACCACGTGAACGCGTCGTGCATCCAGTCGGCGGCGACGTCGCGGTTCGTGCGGGCGAGCAGTGCCCCGGGGACGCGGCGGATGGCGCCGCGAGCGAACTCGACCAGGAGATCCGGGTTCGCGTCGGCCCGACGGGCGACGGCGGCCAGGATCCGGTCGTCAGGAGCATCGTCGTGAGGGACAGCCTCGTCCTGCACGTACACCTCGGGTGTCGGTGCAGACGATGCTAACGGGACGCCCGTGGGCGTCCCGTTGGTTTCGTGCGTCGAACGACCGTGGCCTAGAGGGCCGCGAGCCGCTTTGCCATGCGCGACTTCTTGTTCGCGGCGTTGTTGCGGTGGATCAGGCCCTTGGACGCGGCCTTGTCCAGCTCGCGGACGGCCTCGGCGTAGGCGGTCTGCGCAGCGTCCTTGTCCGCCTCGCTGACGGCGGCGCTGAAGGTGCGCAGGCGCGTCTTGAGCTTCGAACGGGCTGCCTTGTTGCGCTCGGCCCGGACCAGGGTCTGGCGGTTGCGCTTGATCTGGCTCTTGATGTTCGCCACGAGTGGCCTCACAGGTCGTTGGTGTCCGCAGACAGCGGAAACGTCTCGGGTTCGAGTGTCGGGACGACCCGAGACGTGCAGCGCAGGCGGCACAGGAGCCGTCGCGTAGGTAGAGAGGCTACCGAGGGTGCGTCCCAGCGGCAACCGGTGGGTAGGATGCCCCTGTCCTCCCCGGGCGCCGCCGCCGTCGTGTGCGCCACCCACTCTCGCCGGAGTCACCCGCGTCCGTGTATCCGATCGACCGCATTCGCAACTTCTGCATCGTCGCCCACGTCGACCATGGCAAGTCGACCCTCGCGGACCGAATGCTGCAGCTGACCGAGCTCGTCGACCCGCGCAAGATGCGTGCGCAGTACCTCGACAAGATGGACATCGAGCGTGAGCGCGGCATCACGATCAAGGCCCAGACCGCGCGCCTGCCGTACAAGCACGCCGGTGGGGAGCACCTGCTGAACCTGATCGACACGCCGGGCCACGTCGACTTCAGCTACGAGGTCTCGCGTGCGCTGAACGCCTGCGAGGGCGCCATCCTGCTCGTCGACGCCGCCCAGGGCATGGAGGCGCAGACGATCGCGAACCTCTACCTCGCCCTCGAGGCCGACCTCGAGATCATCCCGGTCCTCAACAAGATCGACCTGCCAGCCGCCGAGCCCGAGAAGGTCGCCCGCGAGATGACCTCGATCATCGGCGGCAACCCCGAGGACGTCCTGAAGATCTCGGCCAAGACCGGT
>JBFJMP010000072.1:0-8815 GCA_041633895.1 Nitriliruptoraceae bacterium | reverse complement strand
AGTACTCGTCAGCGCCGTCATCGAGGTCGGCAGCGAGCTGGTCGGCGTCGAGGCGCCCGCGCAGCTTCTCGCGGCCCTTCTCGACCGAGACCAGCACCTAGTGCAGCACGACCTCGAAGATGGCGAGCTTCGCGTCCACGTAGTCCTCGGCCTCGAGCCGGATCGCGCGGCCACGCTCGCGTGCGTCCTCGACGATCCGCTCGGCCTCACGGTTGGCGGCCTGGACGACCTCGGTGCGGGCGATCAGCCTGGCGCGTTCGGCGCGAGCCTCCTCGATGACGCGGTTGCCCTCGGCGCGGGCGGCGTCGAGCAGGTCGTCGCGTTCCTTGACGACCCAGCGGGCCTCGCGCAGCTCCTCCGGCAGCGCCGCCTCGATGTCGGCGAGCACCGCATCGATGTCGGCCTTGTTGAGCATCACGGAGGACGACAACGGCACGGCCTTGGCGTCCGCGACCATCATCTCCAACGTGCGGAGCGAACGTTCGAGGTCACTGCGTGGTGACCGTTGGCCATCGGAGGTGACCTCGATGACATCCGGGTTGTCGTGGTCGGACATGGGTGCCTGCTCGGAGTCGTGGAGGGATGTGTGGAGCCTACCCAGCGTCTGAGCCGGCAAAGCGCTGTCGCAACCGTTCGGCGACCACGTCCGGCACCGTCCCCTCGATGCGGCCGCCCCACTTGGCGACCTCCTTGACCAGCGACGACGACAGGTAGGACCAGTCCGGGCTCGTGGACATGAACACGGTTTCCACGTCACCGATGCGCTGGTTCATCTGCGCCATCTGCAGCTCGTACTCGAAGTCCGACACGGCCCGCAGGCCCTTGCAGATCAGCGAGATGTCGTTGGCCCGGCAGAAGTCGACCAGCAGGCCCTCGAAGGCGGCGACCTCGACGTTGTCGAGGTGTGCGGTCGTCGCCCGAATCAGCTCGAGTCGCTCCGGGACGGGGAAGAGCCCCGACTTGTTGGGATTGTCCAGGACTGCCACGACGACGCGGTCGAACGCGACGCTGGCGCGCTCCACCACGTCGAGGTGGCCGTTCGTGATCGGGTCGAAGCTGCCGGGGCAGACGGCCGAGACGCTCACGCGGGCTCCTCAGGGTCGGGCGTTGTGGCGGGGGCGGACGCGGGCCGCGTGCGGCCCTCGTGGATGGCCGTGTCACCGTAGCGGCGCACCCGTCCGGGCTCGACGAGGGGTGGCCACGTCGGGGCCGGGGTCCGCACGTCGGCTTCGAGGCGCCACACCGCACCGGCCGTGGTCAACGGCGCAACGGCGGCGAGGATGGTGTCGACGACGGCGGCGTCGAGCGCGTAGGGCGGGTCGATGAGCACGACGTCGACCGGGCCCTCCACGCGGGCCACGGCCGCCGGCAACTCGCCCGACACGACGGTGGCCCGGTCGGCGACGTCCGCGGTGGCGAGGTTGCGGGTGATGGCGGACAGCGCCGGGTTGGCGCGTTCGACGAAGGTCGCGTGGGCGGCCCCGCGTGACAGGGCCTCGATGCCCAACGCCCCGGAGCCGGCGAACAGGTCCAGCACGCGCGCGTCGAGCAGGTGGGCCTGGAGGCTGGAGAAGACCGCCTCCTTGACGCGATCGCTGGTCGGGCGCACGTCGCGGCCCTTCGGCGCGACGAGGCGCCGACCCCGAGCCGTCCCGGCGATGACCCGCATCAGGCGGTCGTGCTGGCGTCGACGAGGCCGACCTGGTCGAAGGTGAACGCGGCGAACAGGGCCCGTTCCCGCCACGCGTCGTAGCGCCCCGACGGGCCGCCGTGGCCGGCACCGAGTTCGGTCTTGAGCAGGATGGGCCGGTCCCCCGTGGTCACGTCCCGCAGTCGGGCCACCCACTTCGCCGGTTCCCAGTAGCCGACACGCGGGTCGTTGAGCCCGGCGGTGACCAACAGGGCCGGGTAGGCCTCGGGACGGATGTTGTCGTACGGCGAGTACGCGCGCATGGCGGCGAAGGCCGCCGCCTCGGACGGGTCGCCCCACTCCTCGTACTCGGGGATGGTCAGCGGCAGCGTCGGGTCCGACATCGTGTTGACGACGTCGACGAACGGCACGGCAGCCACCGCGGCGCGACACAGGTCCGGCCGCAGGTTGAGCGTCGCCCCTACCAGCAGTCCCCCCGCCGAGCCACCCTCGATCGCCAGACGCTCCCGGCTGCACACCCCCTGTTCGACCAGTGCGTCAGCGCAGGCCGCGAAGTCGGAGAAGGTCGTCGGCTTGTTGCCGAAGCGCCCGGCCTCGTACCAGGCACGACCCATCTCGCCGCCACCGCGGATGTGCGCGATCGCGAACACGCCGCCACGGTCGAGCAGGCTCAGGCGCCAGGCGCTGAAGGTCGGGTCGATCGAGATCTCGTAGGCGCCGTAGCCGTACAGCAGGCACGCGGCCGTCCCGTCGACCGGTGTCGACCGGGCGCGCACGACCGAGATCGGGATCCTCGTCCCGTCGGGCGCCACCGCCCAGCGCCGCTCGCTGACGTAGCGGTCCGGGTCGTGGCCGGGCACCTCGACCTGCTTGACGACCGTCGCCGCACCGGTGACGAGGTCGCGGTCGACGACCGTGCCGGGCGTCACGAGTGACACCACCACGGTGCGCAGGACCGTGGTGTCGTAGGCGGCCGTCGGACCGACGGCCGTGGTGGCGACCTCCTCGACGCCCGGCAGCACGTCGCCCACACCCGTCACGGGGTCGACGACGCGGACCTGGGTGCGGGCCTGCGTGCGCTCGGAGAGCACGAGGTGGCCGGCGAAGGCATCGACGTCCTCGACGCGAACGCCGGGGCGATGGGGCACGAGCACCTGCCAGTGCTCGGCACCCGGCGTCGCCAACGGTGCCACGTGGACCGCGAAGTCCACCGCGTCGTCGACGTTGGTCAGGATGACGAGGCGATCGCGGGCCGGGTCGTGGTCGACCGTGTATTCGACGCCGGTCCGGCGGGCCGCCACGAGTCGGGGGCGAGCGGCGAGGTCGTGGGCATCGACGACGTGCACCTCGGACGTCGACTTCGACCCGACGCTGATGACGACGAGGTCCTCGCTGCGAGTGGCCCCGAGCGACATCCAGAAGCGCTCGTCGGACTCCTCGAGGAGGAGGTCGTCGTGGTCCGGCCCACCGGGCTCCCCGAGCCGGTGGCGCCACGCCCGGTGGGGCCGCCATGCCTCGTCCGGCGTCGTGTAGAAGACGGCGTCGGACCCCGCCGTCCACGCCAGGCCGTAGGCGCAGCGGTCGTGGACCTGCTCGACGTCCTCGCCGGTCTGCAGGTCGCGGACGACCAGCTGGTACTCCTCGGAGCCGGTGGTGTCGACGAGGTAGGCCAGCAGGCGGTGGTCCGGGCTGGTCGCCAGGCCGCCGACGGCGAGGTAGTCGTGGCCGTCGGCGAGGACGTTCTCGTCGAGGAGGACCTGTTCGTCGGCCGGCGGGTGGTGGGGGTCCACCGGCAGGCGGGCGTCCGGGGCGTCCGCGGGGCGACGACAGTGCACCGCGTAGTCCTGCCCCTCGATCGTGCGGTGGTAGTAGACCCACGGCCCGTCCGGGACCGGCGCCGAGGCGTCGGTCTCGACCACACGCGAACGGATCTCGTCGAAGATCGTGGCCCGGAGGCCGTCGAGGTGGCCGAGCACCTGTTCGGTCCAGGCGTTCTCGGCCTCGAGGTGGGCGACCACGGCGGGGTCGTCACGGTCCCGCAGCCACGCGTAGGCGTCCTCGAACACCTCGCCGTGGCGTTCCACGGTGACGGGGCGCGCCTCGGGGCGGGGCGGGGCGGACGGGGTGGGCGTGCCGGTCATGGTCATCCTGTGTGGAGGGCCTCGAACTCGTCGAGGCCGCCTTCGTACCGGCGCAGCACCTCGGCACGCAAGGCGGCGTGGCCCGTCAGGTCGGGATCGATCGTGATGATGTCCTGGGCCAGCCCACGGGTCGTCGCGATCACGTTGAGGTCGCGTCGGAGCCGGGCGATCTTCAGGTCTGGCAGCCCCGACTGACGCTGGCCGAACAGCTGGCCCTCGCCGCGGATCTCGAGGTCGGTCTCGGCGAGCGCGAACCCGTCGGTGGTCGCCGCGACGGCTTCGAGGCGCCCACGCGCCTCGTCGGTCGGCGGGTCCGCGAAGAGCACGCAGTAGCTGGCGTCACCCCCACGTCCGACGCGCCCACGCAGCTGGTGCAGCTGGCTGATGCCGAAGCGCTCGGCGTCCTCGATGATCATGATCGTGGCGCTGGGCACGTCGACGCCGACCTCGATCACCGTCGTGGCGACCATGACCGATGCGGCTCCCGTCCGGAAGTCGGTCATGGCCGCTTCCTTGTCCGACGACGACATCTGCCCGTGGACGAGGACCACGCCGAGGTCGGACAGGGGGCCGTCGCGCAGTTCCTCGAAGCGCTCGACGGCCGAGGTCGCCTCGATCTCGGTCGACGGCTCGACCAGCGGACAGACGATGTAGGTCTGGAAGCCCTCGGCGGCCTGGTCGCGCACGAAGTCGTACAGCCGGGCCCGACGTGGCGAGTCCTTGGGGATGATCAGCTGGGTGACGATCGGCTTGCGCCCCGGTGGCAGCTCGTCGAGCACCGACACGTCGAGGTCGCCGTACAGGGTCAGTGCCAGGGAGCGCGGGATCGGCGTGGCCGTCATCACGAGCACGTCGGGGAGGGTCGTGCGCCCGTCCGATGCCTCGGCGCCCTTGTCCTTGAGCGTCACCCGTTGCGAGACGCCGAAGCGGTGCTGTTCGTCGATCACGACGACGCCGAGGTCGGCGAAGCGCACACCCTCCTCCAGCAGCGCGTGCGTGCCGACGACGATGTCGACGTCGCCGGTCAGCAGCTCGCCGAGGATCCGGCGTCGCGCCTTCATCGGCGTCGACGAGGTCAGCAGCTCCACGCGCACCCCGTCGAGGACGTTCACCCCGAGCGGCGCCAACTGTTCGGTCAGGGTCCGCAGGTGCTGTTCGGCCAGCACCTCGGTCGGGGCCATCAGCGCGGCCTGCCGCCGCTGACCGACCGCACACAGCATCGTCCAGGTCGCGACCATCGTCTTGCCGGCGCCGACGTCGCCCTGGAGCAGGCGGTGCATCGGGCGGTCCGCCGCAAGATCACGGCCGATCTCGTCCATGGCCCGCTCCTGCGCCCCGGTGGGCTGGAACGGCAGCGCCATGAGGAACTGGTTGGCGATGCCGGCCGGCTCCGGGTGGTTGTCGAGCCCGGCGACCTGTGCCTCGAGGTGGGACCGCCGCCACTGCAGGCCGAGGGCGAGGGTGAACAGCTCGTCGAAGATGAGGCGTGAGCGGGCCGCGAAGTACGACGGTTCGTCCGCCGGTGCGTGGATCCAGCGCATCGCGTCGTCGAGGGCGACGAGGTCGCGCTCGTCGATCATCGACTCGCTGAGGTAGTCCTCGAAGGGCGGCAGGTCGTCCAGCGCCGCCGTGATCCAGTTGGCCAGCCGCCAGGAGGGCAGCGCGTCCGTCGCCGGGTACACCGGCTGCAGGCGCGGGCCGGTCAACTCGTCGATGACGTCGGGGCCCGAGATCGGGGTGATGTCGGGGGTCTTGATCGCGTACGAGCCGTAGGCGTGTTCGACCTTGCCCGAGAAGGCCGCGGTCACCCCGACCTTGTACTTCTCGGCGATCCACGGCTGGTTGAAGAACGTCACCCGGAACTGGCCGCCTCCGGCCGCCTGTACCCGTGCCTCGGTGATCTTGAGCGAGCGGCCCCGCTTGCTGGAGCGGGGGCGACGTTGGTCCCAGTGGACGATGGTCCCGACCAGCGTGGCCGCCACACCGGTCACGACCTCGCCGAGGTCGGTCAGTTCCCCGAGGTCGCTGAGTCGTCGGGGGTAGTGCTCGACCAGGTGCCGCACGGTGGTGATCCCGAACGCCTTCTCGAGCAGGTTGGCGTACTTGGTCCCGACGCCGGACACCGCCGACACCGGCTCGTCGAGCTGGAGTGCAGCGTTCACTCGACGCCCACGATCCACCGCACCGGTCGCTGGTCACCGACGACGACCTCGACCTCGACGCCACCGGCGACCTCGCCCAGCAGGCGCCGCGCGGCCTGGCGTTCGGCATGCGAGGTGTCCAAGCCGGAGATCAGGGTGATGATCTCGGCGGCAGGCGCGTCGAGGTGGTCGAGCACGGCCGACAGCGCGTCCAACGGATCGAGCGTGGCCGCGACGACGTCGCCCGCCACGACCGCGAGGAACTGACCCGCGATCACGTGGCCGATCGGGGTCGTGGCGTCGCGAACGGCGGTGACGACCTCACCTGCCCGGACCTCGCGTGCGAGGTCGGCCAGTTCGGCGGGGTCCATCGCGTCGGTGCCGGCGCAGGCCAGCACGGACAGCACCGCAGGCACGGAGTCGGCCTCGACGACGACGTGGCCGCTGCGACCGGCCGCCTCGGCCACCAGCGTGGCGGCCTGCTGCGCCGTCGGCACGACGTTGCGGTGCCCCGGCAGCACGACCACCGTGTCGGCGGCGACCCGACGGACGGCATCGATGAGGTCGGCCACGGTCGGCAGCCGACCTGCCGCCCCGTCGACGGCAACAGCGCCAAGGTCCTCGACCAACCGGCGCAGGCCCGGACCGGGCACGACGGCGAGGTAGCCGAACGCAGCCCGGCCACCGTCCCCCTCGCCGGCGTCCACGTCGTCCACCTCGTCGTCGGCGAACGCCGTGACGTGGACCCGGTCGAGGTCGCCGAGCGCACGCCCGGCGGCGATCGCGTCGTCGACGTCGTTGGTGTGCACGTGGACGTTGAGCAGCCCCCCACCGGCCACCACGACGACCGAGTCGCCGAGCTCGGTCAGGCGGGACCGCAGCCCGGCGGCGACGTCGTCGGGCGCCGTCAGCAGGTACTGGACCTCGTGGGCGTACTCCAGCGACCCGGACTCACGGGTCACCGTGCGTTGGCTGCCCGTCCGCCGGACCGGCGGCGGTGGTGCGGCAACGGGTTCTCCGCGGACGAACCCGAGCATCCCGCAGAGGGCGACCTCGAACCCGCGCGCCCCGGCGTCGACGACGCCGGCCGCACGGTTGGCGGGCAGGACGTCCCGGGTGGCCGCCACGGCACCCTCGACCGCGTCAAGGGTCGCCACGATCACGTCCGCCAGTGACGCCGCCGACCCGGCGGCCACCCCGGCAGCGTCCGCGGCCGCGTCCATGACCGTCAGGATGGTCCCGGCAACGGGCTCGGCAACGGCGTCGTACGACAGGTCGCGCGCCGTCGACAGCACGTGGGCGAACCCGTCGGCGTCGATGTCGCCCTCAGCGAGGTGCTCGGCGAACACACGCACGACCTGCGAGAAGATCACGCCGGAGTTGCCGGCCGCGCCCCGCAGCGCCCCGCGCGCGGACGCGGCCGCGAACTGGTCCCCGGAGGCATCCTCGGCGAGGCCGGCAACGGCCTCCATGGCGCTGGCCACGGTGGACACCATGTTCGTCCCCGTGTCGCCGTCCGGAACGGGGAACACGTTGAGCGCGTTGACCTCGTCGCGCGCGGCCAGCAGGGCCCCGTGGACGCTCGCCAACAGGTCCGGGATGTCGGCAGCGGCGATCGTGCCCCTGACCTGGGTCACGCTCACCTCCGGCCCTTCGACGTCGTGCGAGCGAGACTAGCCCTGACGTGGGACGATTCGGCCGTGGCGGACGGGTGGGGCGTGTCCGCACGGGGGTGCGCGCATCCCGCGGCGCTGGTACCGTTGCTGGCACTGCCGCCCGTCGGGGCGGCCTGTTGTTGTCCGGACCCTGGCCCACACCCGGTGCCCTGCGCCCACATCCACGCGCACGTGCACACCTCCGGCGAGGCCCCGGCACGCCACGACCCCACATCGCGACTCACGCAAGGAACGACAATGGCAGCCCACTGCGAGATCTGTGGCAAGGGCCCCTGGTTCGGCAAGCAGGTCAGCCACTCGCACCGTCGCTCCTCGAAGCGGTGGGATGCGAACATCCAGCGCCTGAAGGTCCTCAAGGACGGCCGCACCCAGAAGGTCGACGTCTGCACGTCGTGCCTCAAGGCCGGCAAGGTCCAGCGTCCCCCGGTCAAGACCGCTCCCGGGGCCTGACGCAGGACCGCAGTGGCGCCCTGATCAGGGCGCCAGGCCGGCCTCACGGTCGGCGGCCTGCCGCGCGAGCGTGAGCAGGCGATCCACGAGGTCGGGGTAGCTGACACCCTGGGCCTCCCACAGGCGTGGGAACATCGAGTTCGGGGTGAACCCCGGGATCGTGTTGATCTCGTTCAGCCACAGCTCGCCGGCGGCGTCGAGGAAGAAGTCGACGCGTGCCATGCCTCGGCACCCGATCGCCTGGAAGGCCTGGCGCGCGATCGTGTCGATGCGCCGTGCCACGTCGTCGTCGACGTCGGCCGGGACGTTGAGCTCGGACTCGTCGAGGTACTTGGCCTCGAAGTCGTAGAACTCGTGCGACGGGGCGATCTCCCCCGGCGGCGTGACCTCGATGACGTCGTTTCCGAGCGCCCCGACCTCGAGTTCCCGCGGGCGGTCCAGCCCCTGCTCGACGATGACGACGTGGTCGTAGCGGAAGGCCTCCTCGAGGCCAGCCAGCAACTCCTCGCGGTGGTGCGCCATCGTGATGCCGATGGACGAACCCTGCCGCGCCGGCTTGGTGAACACCGGGTAGCTCAGGGCTGCCTCGATGTCGTCGGCCATGGCGACCGGCTCGGCGTCCCAGCGCGCGCGACGCACCGGCAGGTACGGGACCTGCGGCAGGCCACGGGCCTTGAACGCCTGCTTCATCGCCCGCTTGTCGATACCGGTCGAGGACGCGGTCACGTCCGCTCCGACGTACGGGATGCCGACGGT